>JAJZGF010000042.1 GCA_021805025.1 Acidobacteriota bacterium | reverse complement strand
TGCGCCTACGGCCATCATACGCCCACGCCAACCTTTGGCGATCGCATTGTTGCGAGGGGACACTTTGAGGAGGATGGATTCGACGGCATTCAATTTTGCTAAGCGAAATGCTGCATATCTTCAGGCAGCTCGGAAATAGACGGCTCTTCAGCGTCGTCTGGGTCTGGCACGTGATCGTGCAGAATCACGTTCAACAGAGATTTGTGAACCCGGATTCGGTCGCTGTAATCGATGAATCCAAGTTTGCGGAACCGGTTCATGAAGAAGCTGACGCGGGAACGTGTTGTCCCGATCATCTCTGCCAGGGTCTCCTGCGAAATCTTGGGAATTACGCTCAGTTGCTCGCCCGGCTCGCCGAACTGGGCCATCAAGAGGAGAATGCGCGCCAGGCGCTTTTCACTGCAGTTGAAGAGCTGATCGACAAGATCGGCCTGGATGCGCATACTGCGCTTGAGCAGAAAGTTCAAAAACAGGTCGGAGAAATCATGCTCCTCATGCATGACGCGGATCATCTCTTTCCGTCCGATCCTGAGCGCGGTGCATGCCGTGATGGCGGAGGCCGCAGACAGGCGCAGCCCATGCACCGCCGCGATCGCATCTTCTCCCACAAAATCGCCTTCGGAGAGAATCGCGATGGTGGCTTCCTTGCCGGCTTGCGAGACGACCGTGACCTTTGCGCGGCCCTTCTGAAGATAGAAGACGGAATCGGCGAGATCCCCCTGCGAAAAGAAGGGCTGCTGGGGCGCCAATCGAACAATTTTCCGCCCCAGGCCGGCATTGGCCAGAAAGGCAGCGAGATCAAATGCGGGTTTGTCCAGCTCGACCATTCATAGGCCCCATCAGCTTGCAGCGTTAGGATAGAACCCTTGCGGTGCGGATACAACCTCGCAGCCGTATGGTTTACGACGGAATTGCTGTGTCACGCGAACTATCCAAGGCAAGCATTTGGACGGCCACCTGTCTGCAATCGTACGTTCGAAACAGCATCCACAGCACCCCGATTGGGTACACCTTACACGGTACTTTAGCTGAAAGTCGCACGCTTGTGGGTCGGGAATCTGTTCAATTTTGCACAATCCTTCGGAAATCCAGAAAGACTGATCGGGCTGCGAGTGAGGGCAACATCAATAGAGCTTTGACATTAGAGCACGGCGGAGCGGCACATTGCGCAAAGCTTTTGATTGGTAGAGGACGCAATCACCTGCCCACCGGCACACCATTGGAGATGGAATATGCGGGGAATGTCGAGGTCGATGGTAGAAGTCGGATGCGTCAACGGGCTCGCTTCCCAGGGCCTCTCAAACCCCGGCCGCAGCCTGCCAGGTACTTGAGGGGGTGATCCCCGAGGAGCATTGCGCTCTTGTGTTGATCCTCAAACAGAGACGCCGCTGGCCACGATCGCTTATCAGAAGTGACGGATGGAATCGCCTGGGGCGCTCGATGGTGCGACCGGGGGAGCGGCGGCGCCATGTTCGCCGGATCGTTCTGCGCGACTTTCAAGCGACCGGCTGACAAGGTCGCGGGAGCCAAGGCCGACGGCAAGGGAGAGTGTGAGGACGATGCCGCCGAAGAGGATGCCAAAAGCAAGGTCAACGACGATGCCGCCGATCTCAAGATGGTCGAGGACCATGGCAGCAGTGAGAACGAGCACAAGCCACTTGACGCCGAGCGACAGGAACCGCGCGTAATGGAGCTGCGCATTGACGGCTCCGATGAGGACAGAACGCGCCAGGAAACGCGCGATAAGAGTGCCGAAGACGAGAATGAAAGCCGCGCCCACGGCGTGGGTAAGATAGGGCAGAAGAGAGATGGGAAGCGTTGCTGCCGTTGCGTACGAAGCGTCAAAGGCAGAGACGCCGATGATCAGTCCAAGCACGACGCAGGCCCAGAAGGATCCCCGGGCAATGATCGCGGTAGGCGAACTCGACGGGGTCCAGTCCGCGGGACCGCGGTAGCGAGTGAGCCGATCGTCAAACTTGACCAGGGTTAACCAGCGCCGCAAAAGCGCGGACAAAACCATGCCGGCTAAGGTAAATACGCCCAGGGCCACGAACAATGCGAGGATGCCGGGCAGCACGGCGATGAGCAGTGCGAGGACGCGGTAGAGCGACTGATGGAGCGCCTCGGACATATGGTTCCAGATCGAGCTGGTGTCAACGTACACAGGCTGCGGGGTCTGGTAAAGGCCAGGTTGGAATACGTTGGCTAGGAAAGTTTGCATAGGGCTAACTCCTTGGAAACGACTCTTTCGCTGCTGACAGGAAATGGCGCTCGTTTGACGTCATCGGGCAGCAGAAGCGCGCCGGGCCGCCCGGATCGAATGACACGGCTGATTCGAAGCCATCGAAAGCGCCTGTGTGGATTGATATGGTTGCTCATGGGCTGAACCGGTCTGGCCAGCGCCAGCGTGATACCAGATAGGGTTTGTCGGCCTCGAATGCCGCGGCTACGGCCTCGATGTGGCTCTCCGCGTTCGTTCCGGAGGCGGTGATGTTGATGTGGCTCGCCACCCAGGCAAGGTACAGCGGGATCAATGCGCCGAGAAGATGTCCGCGGTTGATGGTGCGAAGCCGGTAGGCGAGGAGAAAGTCGTACACAATGCGCGCCCACAGGCTGTCTGGCATGCGGAATGTTTCCGCGCCGGCAACTGAAAGACGCTTGAGGCCAAGTAGCGAGTTGGGCGGCAGAATGAGCGACCAGATCTCCTGGAGATTGGTGTGGGCCAGGTGAAAGCTTTCAATCATTGGGGCAATGTCCGCGGCCGCATCCTGTGCGAGCATCGGCAGGATCGGACTACGAACCGGGGGCGATGGGCGTGGACGCTGCCAGAAGGGCGCCTTGGCGTCGATGTCGGAGAAAAGTGACCCAGTCAACAGCGGCAGGATTGAGTTCAAGTCGGGTTCATGCGGTTGGGGTATGTCGCGCATACCGGCTTCGAATTCCCTGGGGGTGAATCCAGCGACAGCCGCCTCGTTGATTGGCCACAGCGGCGCGTCAGCCTGGTTGAGCGAGATAAAGCGCTGCGCAGCGGTGGCAAGTCGTCCAGCCATGCGGGGCGAGAGGCCCAGATCGATGGCCAGAGGAAAGCGTGTGCGGGAGACGAAGAGCGCGCGGCTGAGCGGGTAGAGAATGGCGGAGTTGATCAGCCCGGCGTTGGGCGGAAGAACGTAACAGGGGACCGCGAGGTCGACGGAGTCAGAAAGAACAGCGTTGGCGAGATCGTACAACACAGATGCCCGGAGTGAGTCGGACCGCGAGCCCAACATGAGGATGGCGTGCGCGTCGTTGGTCTGGGCAAGCTGGTGCGCGTTCATGAAATTTTCAGCGGTAAGTATCCACGAACTGCTGGCGGCAGGGGCGGGGATGATTCGGAGGGCCGGGTCGGAGCCTGACGGCGGCGTGTCCGGCGTCGCAATCAGAAGGCTCTCCGCTGGCAAGGATGCGGTCAGGTTGCTGAGGACGGCTTCCAGTCGCTCCATCGGCATGGCGGGGACCAAAACCAGCACTGTGGCACTGGAGTGGGGAGGAGGTGCGGTGGAGTCCGGAATTGGTTGAGCTGTCGCCATGGTCACTCTCTCGGGAAATCATTGCGAAAACGGCTGGGACTATCGGCAACCGTCAGCGCTTCCCAACGGATGGGCTTCTACAAGGCTAAGATGCCGGCAAGCGGGATACGTAGCCATGCCGGACGATTATTGAGCTCATAGAGTAGCTCATAAAGCGCCTTCTCAAGCAGGTAGGCGTCAAGCAGCGTTTGGCACTGCTCGTTCGCAGGCAATAGGGCAGGATTGTCTCGTATGGTGCTGCGATAGGCGCGGAGGAACTCGGAAGAGGTCGAGTTCTCCCAGAGAACGGCCCAGGCAGACAGGTTATCCAAGCGGGAAGCGGCCGCCAATCCAGGCGCAGCGGTCAGGAATTGCTCAAGACCTGCGTGGGCGGCATAGGACAGGGAGCGGAGCATGCCGGCCACATCTTTCAGCGGCGACTGCTTCTTGCGCCGCTCGGCGAGGAGACGCGCGGGTTCGCCTTCGAAATCAAGCAGAACAAAGTCACCTGATTCTGTCCCTGGCTCTGTCACAGGTCCTGTCGCGGCCGCGCCAGTCCTGAGTGTTTGGCCCAGGTGATAATCGCCATGGATACGAATGCGCTGGCCGGCACCCGCCGTGCCGAGGATGGCATTCGCGCGGGCAACCAGTTCAATGCGTCGCGACAAAAGCAGGCCGGCATTGTCGGCGGCAAGGTCGTCAAGGCTGGGCAGCTTTGCTTTAAGAGCCCCCAGCGTGGAGGGAATTTGCGCGCTGATGCGGGTTGCGTCGCAGACGACGTCTTCTTCAGTGAATGGCTCGGCAGCGAATGCAGGATCGCTGGTGGGTGTGGCGAGCGCGAGATGCATCTCAGCGGTACGCCGGCCCAGAAGTGCAGCGGCTTCGAGCGACGAACCGGCGTGTTCAAGAGCCTCGCGCCGGGGTCCGACGTTGTTGAGGAAGCTGGGAGCGAGCGTGGGGGGTGGAGCCGGAAGAGCGGCGACCTGGGCAAAGAACTTTGAAAGCAGATCAAGAAACCACTGCCAGCCATCACCCTGATTCGCTACCAGCCCCTGGAGCAGGGCGGTCGTAGTCTTTTCCCCGCCGGATAAAGTAACAGCAATCTCGCCGTAGAAGGGTGCTATGCGCGTGAGGTGGGCTCCCTCGGTTAAGAACCGGCCGACTTCAACGTCGGGGTTTTCGCCAGCTTGGAGGCGCCGGTATAGCTTCAAAATCAGTTGCTTACCATAAAGGATGGAGGTGTTGGATTGCTCCGCGGAGCCGACGGTTGAGGAGAAGTCAGCGGAGAAGTGCGCGAGGGTGAAGGCGGTGGAGGCACGAGCTTCGAGATGGCCTCTGTCCGGAGCAAGGTCTCCGCCGTTCTGCGACTCGCGCGGTTCTGTTTGCCGCATTTTTGCGGATTGGGCGGACGGTCCGGTCGCGGCAGCCTGCGTAGAGGCCTTGGAGGATGAGTCGGTCGAGGCAACCCCGCGGGCGGGTGTGCGCGGAGTTGCGACATCGCGAGCGGCGGTGCGGGTGGTTGACAGAGCGAGAGTAGAGCCCCCCTCGATGAGCCTGAGCAGGCCCAGGCGGAAGTCTTCGCGGGTGGTGGCGTCGTGGAGGACGGCGCGGCCGACAGAAGACGTCAGGGTAGCAACGATCCTTTGTGGATGGTGCGCGGTGATCTCGTCGGCGTCTGCGTCGAAACTCAAGGCAAGGGGGAGCTGGTAAATATCCGAAGAGCAATCGTCATAGCCAATCTCAACAAAAAAGATGGCCGGGGCCATGGTGCCGCCGGGGAAAGGACCGGCGGGAACCAGGGTCGCGGGGTTGGCCGAGGTCGCGACAGGAACTTCGATCCAGTCAAGTACACGCACAGATTGGATTCCGCGAGCTTTGGCTCCAAACCAGCGCTGGAGCGGCAGCCATGCAGGCAGGGCGGATTCAAGGAGGGCCAATCCGCGGCCGGCCAGCGACGCGGGCCAGCCCTCGGCCAACAGATCCAGCATGGCCGCGTCGCCGGACATATTCGCTCCCGTAGCTTCCACATGCTGCTCGGGCAGCGGTTCCGCCCTTACACCGGCGGGCTGGAGTTCAAGCCAGAGGAAAGAGTAGGGCGCAAGGGAGAGGGCGTAAGGGGCCTCGGTGATGGTGGGAAATGGAACATAACCAAGCATCTCAACCGGCTCCCGGCCTACGTAGTCTTTCAGTTCGAGCGACACGGGCTGGGCAAAGCGGCTCAGGTTGGCCACGCAGAGAACCGTCTCGTGCGCGCCGTCGCCGCGATCCAGATCGCGCAGATAGGCAAGAACTTTAGGGTTCACCGAGTTCAGGAAAGTAAGCGTTCCGCGGCCGAAGACCTGGAAGAGTTTGCGCAGGGCGATCATGTTCCGAGTCCAGTGCAGCAGGCTCGACTGATCGCTGAGTTGCGCCTCCACGTTGACTACCTGGTAGCCGTATATGGGGTCCATGACAACCGGCAGGTAAAGCCGGGCCGGATCGCACTTTGAGAACCCAGCATTGCGGTCCGATGTCCACTGCATGGGCGTGCGAACTCCGTTGCGGTCGCCGAGATAAATGTTGTCGCCCATCCCGATCTCGTCGCCGTAATAGAGGATTGGCGTGCCGGGAAAGCTGAGCAGCAGCGAGTTCAACAACTCGATGCGGTGGCGGTTGTTGTCGACCAGCGGAGCCAGCCTGCGGCGAATACCGACGTTGACCCGCATCCGGGGGTTAGCCGAGTAGGCAAAGTACATGTAGTCGCGTTCGTCTTCGTCCACCATCTCCAGTGTGAGTTCATCGTGATTGCGCAGGAACAGGCCCCACTGGCAGCTATCGGGAATAGGCGGCGTTCGCGCCATAATATCGGTGATTGGAAGGCGACTCTCTTGCCGCAGGGCCATATAGATGCGCGGCATCAGGGGAAAGTGGAAGGCCATATGGCATTCGTCCCCGTCGCCGAAGTAGGGTCGCACATCGACGGGCCACTGGTTGGCCTCGGCAAGAATCAGGCGGTTTTCGTATTCGGCGTCGATCGCCGCGCGAATCTTGCGAATCACCGCGTGTGTTTCCGGAAGGTTTTCGCATGAGGTGCCGTCGCGTTCCACCAGGTACGGAATCGCATCCATGCGCAGCCCGTCCACTCCCATGTCGAGCCAGAAGCGCATAGCCTTCAGTACCTCTTCAATCACCAGAGGATTGTCGAAGTTAAGATCAGGTTGATGCGAGAAGAAGCGATGCCAGTAAAAGGCCTTCGCCGTCTCATCCCATGTCCAGTTGGACTTTTCCGTGTCCGTGAAGATGATGCGCGCGTCTTTATACAGTTGATCGGTCTGGGACCACACGTACATGTCACGCTGCGGCGATCCGGGCGGAGCAAGCCGTGCTGCCTTGAACCAGGGGTGCTGATCGCTGGTGTGGTTGATGACCAGTTCAATCATGACCTGCATGTTGCGCTGGTGCGCTGCGTGAAGGAACGTTTTGAAATCCTTGAGGGTCCCGTAAGAAGGATTCACGTCGACATAATTGGAAATGTCGTAGCCGTCATCGCGCAGCGGCGAAGGGAAGAACGGCAGGAGCCAGATGCACGTAATGCCGAGATCCTGGAGATAGTCAAGCCGCGAAAGAAGACCCGGAAAGTCGCCGATGCCGTCCCCGTTCGAGTCAGCAAACGCACGAACGTGAAGTTCATAGATGATAGCGTCCTTATACCAGAGCGGATCTGTTGTACTTGCAAACTTCATTGCTCGTTCGTTCTCCAAGAGTATTGGACGCGCTTCGCCGTTCTATGTTTCCAATCCGGGCTTTGGCGGAAGCTTGGGACATGTGCAGCCGGCATTTTGAATTCGACCAAATTGAACGGCGCTATACAGACTAGAGATGCAAAAACGCGGTGAACTGGCTCCTTGCTCAGGGAAAAGGGCCGATTTGCATCCCAACTGCGCCAAAACAACCCTCCAACCGGCATCGCGCCACGGCGATGATCTTTAGCGAATTGAGTTCCCAAAAGCATCGTTCTCAGCCCTTTGACAGCGATGCAGGCTAAAGATTCGGAGGTGCAACTGACAACCGTTGGTTACATAGCCGACTCTTACTACATAGCACATTGAGCAGCATTCGATCTTAACCCGAGAGGCCTATGCGACGAATTCCATCGTCCACTTACCGCCTGCGATTGCATCAGGGCTTCACGTCTTACGATGCGGCCGGTGCGGCGGAGTACCTGAGGGATCTGGGCGTTTCGCATGTTCAATTTTCGCGCATCTCCAGGCGGCTTCAGGCAGCGCGCATGGCTCCGCGGTTGTTGCCGATGTCGCGATCGAGGGTGGCCGAGCGTGCCCCCAAATAATGCGCTCAACTTCATGGCCGGCAGCTTTTCACGGTTGTCGTCTCCTGCATCGACCGATCGTGAAGTTGCCATGGGGAGGCACCGAAAAAGAAGTCCCCGGCCACAGTCGCCAGCAGGTTGGGGCAGCGACGGCCCCATGTTCGCAAGCAGCAAGGAAAGCCTGATCTCCGCGGCCCGCCGCACGAACGTCCCCGTCGATTGCTCCCGGCCATCGTCTGTGCGTGCAGCGCCAACGTGCCAACTCATACGGTGACACTTTCGCAAATCTCTCCGCGCCCAAGTATCATGCAGGGACGAGGAAGTTTGTATGGATTTTGGACTCAAGGGAAAGACCGCACTGGTGCTTGGCGGCGGCGGCGGATTAGGCCGCGCCATCGCTAAGTCGCTTGCCGATGAAGGGGCAAACGTCGCCGTAGCCGGCATCGGATCGACTTCCATCGATGGCACTATTGCGGAACTGAAAACGATTGGCGCCAAATGCATCGGCCTCGTCTGGGACATCACCGACCTGTCGGTGATCAAAGCGAACATCTCGAAGGTCGAAATCGAACTCGGCCCTGTAGACATTCTCGTCAATAACACCGGCGGTCCACCCCCAGCCTCCGCCGCCGGGCAAGACCCCGCGCTCTGGTCCCGGCAATTTCAATCGATGGTCCTCTCGGTCATCGCGATTACTGACTGCGTCCTGCCCGGCATGAGGTCTAGGGGCTGGGGCCGCATCCTCACCAGCACATCGTCGGGCGTCCTCTCGCCCATCCCGAACCTAGCGATCTCCAATGCGCTCCGCCTGTCCCTCGTCGGCTGGTCCAAGACGCTGGCGCGGGAGGTCGCCCAAGACGGCATCACAGCCAACATCGTCGTGCCTGGCCGCATCGCCACGTCCCGTGTCGCAAACCTCGATAACGCCAAAGCCAGGCGCGAAGGACGCAGCATCGAGGAAGTCATAGCCGAAAGTCAGGGCACCATCCCACTCGGCCGCTACGGCAGACCGGAAGAGTACGCCGACGTCGTCGCCTTCCTCGCCAGTGAGCGTGCCGCATACATCACGGGTTCCGTCATCCGTGTCGACGGCGGCATGATCGCGAGCATCTAAAGCCGAGCGCTCGTCATTCCTGGAAACCCGGAATGTTTGTCGTGGGTACCGGGCCCGTTGCAAACCGTAAGAACAAAGCATTCAGGAGCATTCAAGACCGATGGCATTGGATAAAAGGACAATCGACGCCCTCATCGGAGTCACCACGGCAACCCTCACGACGGTGCTGCTTAAGAAGGGCCTTCGCAACGTCTGGCTGCGCGGCACAAAGCCTCTGCGCCCCGGCCAACCCCGCATCGTTGGCCTCGCATTCACATTGCGCTTCGTGCCCGCGCGCGAAGACCTCGCCACCCCCGAGTCGTGGGCCTCGCCAACCTCGACACGCGCCGCAATCGAGTGCATGCCCTCTGGATGCGTCGCCGTGGCTGACGCCATGGGAGTTACCGACGCGGGCATATTCGGCGATATCCTCTGCGAGCGTATCCGTGTCCGGGGAGTTGCCGGGCTCGTCACCGACGGTGTCATCCGCGACCTCGCCGGCGTCCTTCGCACCCACCTTCCGGTCTGGTGCCAAGGCACCGCAGCTCCTTCTTCCGTCACCGGATTGACCTTTGTAGGCTGGCAGATGCCCATCGCATGCGGTGGAGTCGCGGTCTTCCCCGACGACATCATTGTCGCCGATGACGATGGCGCCGTCGTCATCCCGGCCGCACTCCTCGACGAAGTCGTCGAAGCCGCAGTCGAGCAGGAAAATCTCGAAGCCTGGATCATCGACGAGGTCCGCTCCGGTCTGCCACTACCCGGCCTGTACCCGCCCAACGCCGAGACCAAAGCGCGCTATGCAGCCTTTCGCGCCGCACAGAATAAATCAGTAGAATTGCCCCGGTAGAGATCGGAGAGGGAAGCTTGCCATCCGCACCCTACATCGCGCCGAACACCTCCTCCGATCGCGCCGGCGACTCGCTCTACCGCAAGATCGCATGGCGCATCATGCCGATCCTCGTGATCGGCTACATCATCGCCTACATCGACCGTGTCAACGTCAGCTTCGCCAAGCTTCAGATGCTGGGCGATCTCAAATTCAGCGAAAGCGTCTATGGAGTCGGCGCCGGCATCTTCTTTCTCGGCTACTTTGCGTTCGAAATCCCCAGCAACATGATGCTGCACAAAGTAGGAGCGCGAGTCTGGATCTGTCGCGTCGTCGTCACCTGGGGCATCGTCTCGGCACTCACGGCGCTGGTGCGCACGCCCATGCAGTTCTACACCGCACGCCTGCTGCTGGGCGTTGCGGAGGCCGGCTTCTTCCCCGGCATGATCCTCTATCTCACCTACTGGTTCCCAGCGCATCGCCGAGCCGCTATGGTCGCACTCCTCATGGCCGGAAATCCCGTCTCCGGAATCATCGGTGGGCCGCTGTCCGGCTTCATCCTGCATCACTTTGCCGGTAGCAGGCGCATCGCCGGGTGGCAGTCGCTCTTCATCCTGGAGGCCATCCCGGCAATCCTCCTCGGAGTCATCATTTTCCTCTTCCTCGACAACCGTGTCGTCGAAGCCAGGTGGCTCTCTGAACGCGAACGCGCCACGGTAGCCTCCGAAATCCACGAAGAAGCCGTCTCAAAAACCCACGTCTCGCTTCGCTCCGTGTTTACCAGTCCAAGCATCTGGCTCTTCGGCGCAATCTTCTTCGGCATGGAGATGGGCTCGTATGCCATCGGTTTCTGGCAGCCCACCATCATCCGCCAGACCGGCGTCAAAGACCCCTTCCATATCGGCCTCCTCACTGCCGTCCCTTACACCTGCGCGCTTCTCTGCATGATGTTTGCCGCACGCCACTCCGACAGGACTCGCGAGCGATGCTGGCACATCATCGTGCCCAACATTCTGGCTGCAATCGGTTTTATCCTTTGCACTCAAGCCGGCAGCAACACGCCCATCGCGATGCTCGGTCTCGTGCTTGCTGTCGCCGGAGTGATCACGGGACTAGCCATGTTCTGGGCGCTTCCCACGGCGTTCCTCGGCGGCAATGCCGCGGCGGCCGGCATCGCGCTCATCAACTGCACGGGTAACCTGGGCGGCTTCTTCAGCCCCTCCATCATCGGCTTCCTCAAGACTTACACCGGCACGCTCAACTCCGGCCTTTTCCTCGTTGCGGCTTGCATGATCGCCTCGTCCGTACTCATCCTGACGCTCACCCGGGCACACTCGTCCAAGCTCCAACCCACAGAGGCAGAGATATGACCACAGGCTTACGCAAGGGGTTGACCAGTTACGGCGACGCCGGATTTTCGCTCTTCCTCCGCAAGGCGTTCATCAAGGCCATGGGCTACTCCGACGATGCGCTCGATCGGCCCATCATCGGAATCACAAACACTTTCAGCGACTACAACCCATGCCATGGCAATGTCCCCGACCTGATCGAAAGCGTGAAGCGCGGTGTCATGCTGGCCGGCGGTCTGCCTATGGTCTTCCCAACCATCTCCATTGGCGAGAGCTTTGCCCATCCCACCTCCATGTTCCTCCGCAACCTGATGGCGATGGACACTGAGGAGATGATCAATGCGCAGCCCATGGACTCGGTCGTCCTCATCGGCGGCTGCGACAAGACCCTCCCCGCACAAGTTATGGCCGCCGCCAGCGCAGACCTCCCGGCAGTCGTTCTGCAGACTGGCCCGATGGTCGTCGGAAATCACAAAGGCGAGGTCCTGGGAGCCTGCACCGATTGCCGACGCATGTGGGCACAGCACCGCGCCGGCAACATCGACCTCGTTGAGATCGAGACCATCAGCGGCCGTCTCTGCCCATCGGTTGGCACCTGCTCCGTCATGGGCACCGCCAGCACGATGGCCTGCATTGTCGAAGCACTTGGCCTTGCGCTGCCCATGAGCGCCGCCGCACCAGCCACTCTCGCCGATCGCCGCCGCATCGCCGAAGCCAGCGGCAAGCGCGCCGCCGAAATTGCCGTCGCCGGCACGCCCAAACCAAGCGACCTCATCACCGCCGCTTCCATTCGCAACGCGATGGTTGTCCTCCAGGCCATCGGCGGTTCCACAAACGGTCTTATCCACCTCATCGCCATAGCCGGTCGCGCAGGTGTTTCCTTCGACCTCGATGCCTTTGACCAACTCGGCCGCGACATTCCGGTCCTGCTCAACCTCAAGCCCTCCGGCGCGCACTACATGGAGCACCTCCACCACGCCGGCGGCCTGCCCGCCCTCATGCGCGAACTCACTGCCTTCCTCGACCTCGATGCCCCCAACATCTCTGGCGGAACACTGGGCGACGCGATTGCCGCGGCAGAATCTGTTCCCGATCAAGACGTCATCCGCAGCTTCACTTCGCCGCTCAAGCCGGAAGGCGCCATGGCGATCCTCCACGGAAACCTCGCGCCCCTCGGCGCCGTCATCAAACACTCCGCCGCCTCGCCGCACCTCATGCGCCACACCGGTCGAGCCGTCGTATTTGACAGCATCGAAGACCTCACGAAACGGATTGACGACCCCGGCCTCGACGTCGCCCCCGACGACATCCTCGTCCTGCGCAACGCCGGTCCCAAAGGCGCACCCGGCATGCCTGAAGCGGGCTATCTTCCCATTCCGATGAAGCTCGCACGCCAGGGCGTCAAAGATATGGTGCGCATCTCCGACGCGCGCATGAGCGGCACCGCCTTCGGCACCGTCGTACTCCATATTGCCCCCGAGGCTGCCGTTGGTGGCCCACTTGCTATCGTTCAAAATGGCGACCGGATTCTGCTCGACGTAGATACCCGGCGCCTTGAACTGCTCCTCGACCACTCCGAACTACAACAGCGCCTCGCGGCCTTGAAGCAATCGTCACCGCGGCGCGGAATCCCGCAACGCGGCTATTCAAAACTGTTTGAAGACTGCGTCCTGCAAGCCGATCAAGGCTGCGATTTTGACTTCCTCCTGCGCGATGGCGCCCCGGTAACACCCAAAAAGGACAAATAGACCGATGCTCCTCGATCACACCGCAAAAGGCGTCTACGCCATCGCCGTTACTCCCTTCAAATCCGATGGCGCCGTCGATCACGTGTCCGTCGACAGAATGACAGACTTCTACCTCCGCTGCGGCGTCAACGGTCTCACTATCCTCGGCATCATGGGTGAAGCTCCGAAACTCGATCCAGCCGAAGCCCTCGCCATCTCCAATCAGGTGGTCCGCCGAGCCGGAGTTCCAATCATCGTGGGCGTCTCCGCTCCTGGCTTCGCAGCGATGCGTTCACTCGCACATAGCGTCATGGAAGGCGGTGCGGCCGGTGTCATGATCGCCCCGCCGCCGAGCCTCCGCACCGACGACCAGATCGTCAACTACTACGCGCAGGCCGTCTCCGCCATCGGCACCGACATCCCGTTCGTCCTTCAGGATTATCCGCTGCTGCTCACCGTTGTTATGACGCCTAAGGTCATCCAGCGCATCGTCAACGACAACCCATCCTGCGTCATGCTCAAGCACGAGGACTGGCCCGGCCTGGAGAAAATCAGCGCCTTGCGCGCCTTCCAGCGCGAGGGGAAGCTCCGTCCCATCTCGATTCTCACCGGCAACGGCGGCCTGTTCCTCGACTTTGAGCTGGAGCGCGGAGCTGACGGCGCCATGACCGGCTATGCCTTCCCTGACATGCTCGTCGATGTTGTCAAGCTCTCTCAGTCTGGCCAGCGCGACGCAGCCCACGACCTTTTCGACGCGCATCTCCCGCTCATCCGCTACGAGCAGCAGCAGGGAATCGGTCTCGCCGTCCGTAAGTATGTCCTGCAAAAACGTGGCGCCATTGACTGCGAGGCGCAACGTGCCCCGGGCTCATCGCTCACGCCAAAAGCAAGGGCCGAGGTCGACTATCTCCTAAGCCGCATTGCCCGGCACGACCCGCGAGACTAGACAGCGCGTCGCTCATGGCAATGTCACTGCCCAGGCCGATCCGGTTTCGCCACTAGCTTGGGCGCCGTGGGCGTTTCCAACGGGCTCACGCCCGTGCCATATGCGGGGAGAGGAATGCGAATTCATGCGACAGGCGCAACACATGATAATCGCCTGCGTATTTCCATGATCCTGTGTTTATCTTTGGGGCGATGTGTTGCGGCAGGTAAAGGCGGAGTTCCAAAATGCCCCGTACCCTCAAAGTTGAAAGCTCTCCTGGTCATTGCGGGCAAGGTACAGCGAGATGGCAAGCTCGTAACTCGCGAAGACGCGGGGAAGGCTCGAAATGAAGGCGCGACCGATGTGGAGATGTACGACACGGTTCTGATCGCCGCACCCTTCTGCATGTTCAACCACAATGTGGATGGCCTTAAATCGTGTCAGCCGCGCGACGCGACAATGTACGCCTTAGTGGGCCAGCTTCTTGCTGAGCGCGGCTATCTGAAACCCTCACGATGAGGCCGCATTCGCTTTCGTCCGCGCCAGAGGTCCTGCCGCCTCTGGCGGCCGGTCGACGGGGCACAGATAAGACCGCCCTGGCCCCCAAGCCTCCGCACTGCGACCTGCGCGGAGATGCATGGCTCGACTGTGCACGTCTCCATCGAAGGATGGAGCATGTCCCCCATCCAGCGATGCAGGACAAAGCGACAGTATGTCGACTAGTGTTCATGCGTGCAGCCCGTCACACGATATCTTCCCCTGAACATAGACGGATTCCTGCTCCTGGTGATCCCCGCCAGAATCTTCTGACACGGAGCTTTGAACGATGCGGCACGTGCTCACGCGCCTTTGCACTCTTGTTGTGTGTCTTGGAACGCTGTTCACCCTCGGACATGCGCAAGTACCAGTTGGCAGCCTCAACGGAATCGTCACCGATCAGAAAGGCGCGGTGATTGCGGGGGCGCACATCTCAGCAACCCACGATGCGCTGGGAGTCTCGCGCACAACGGTCAGCAACAGCACCGGCCTCTACAGCATTACCGACCTGCCTGCCGGGACTTACACGCTGCGCGTCGAGGAATCGGGCTTCGCCGTAAGCGAATTCAGGGATGTAGCGATCGAGGCTGGCAAGAGCCGCACAATTGACGCGAAGTTGAGCGTTGCGAGCAGCGGTAGCACAGTCGTGGTGAATGCGTCCTCCGCAGCAGTAGATGTGACGCAGTCGATGATCCAGGGTGAGATTACCTCGAAGACCATAGAGAGCATTCCGCTGAACGGAAGAAACTTTCTCGAGTTGGCGTATCTGGTACCTGGCAACCGGCCCGCACCTACATTCGATCCGACGAAGACCAACACGCTGGAGGTCAGTTCAGCGGGCGGATTTGGACGCGGCGGGAACATCACGGTCGATGGCGGCGATAACAATGACGAGGTTGTGGGCGGCACTCTGTCAAATTTTCCTGAGGACTCGATCCGCGAGTTTCAGATTGCGACGGGACGATTCACTGCGGAGGTCGGACGCTCCGGCAACAGCATTGTGAACATCGTTACAAAGTCGGGCAGCAATGCGTTCCATGGGTCGGCTTTTCTATTTGAGCGCAACCGGAATCTGCAAGCCTTGCCGGCGACGTTCGATCGCAGCCTGCCTACGCCGCCATTCGACCGCGAGCAGTTCGGCACTTCCGTTGGCGGCCCGCTGCGCAAGGATAGAGCCTGGTGGTTTTCGTCGTTCGAGTATCGCGATCAGAACGCCGCACTGCAGACGGGGCAGCGTGACTTCAGCAATGACACGATCCTGAACACGTCGGCCCCTGCACCGCTGCGCGATGCGCTGTGGTCTACGCGAGTCGATGCTCAGCTCTCGCCGCGCAACAGCCTTTTGGGGCGGTACTCGTTCAACCGATCCACAGACACCGGCGAGGCCACGCCATCGCAGACTACGCCGGCGTTTACCGCTGCCGAGCGGCAAAATTCCCTGAACCGTTTCAACTCAGCCGTGTTGGGACTGGCGACTGTGCTGGGGTCGACGCGTGTGAACGACCTTACGCTGCACTACGATAATTTTTACAACGACATTCCGCCTTTCGGACAAGATGCCCCGACGACCAATCCGCCGCTAAACCTGACGAACGAGCTGATCTTTCCTGACCTCGCCGACGGCGCAAATTTCAACCTGCCGCAGGCGACCCATCTCAATCGCTTCCAGCTCGGCGATGCCTACGGCAGGACGATTGGCAAGCATACATTGCATCTGGGCGCGGAGTTTCAGCACTACACTGCCAACGGCGAGATCAACGTCTTCGGGAGTGGAACGGTGATTCTCACCTCGGACTTCGGCTTTGCCGATTTGAACGGCGACGGACAGATCAACGATCTCGACATTCCCGTTGCAGTTGGCCTCAAGAGCAGCGCGCCGGTCACTCCGGTTCCCATTCCAACTGTGTTCGACAGTTACGTGGCGGGATACGGGCAGGACGACTGGAGGGTGAGCCAGCGGTTGACACTGAACCTGGGATTGCGCTGGGAGTACGACTCGAATCTGACAGGCAATTCCAGCGCACACGACCCCTGCTCGAGCCTGACACAGCAGCCCACCACTCCCTGCACTTGGATGGCAAATGTAATCAATCTCAAGAAGAATCCCGACATGCGGGATTTTGGTCCGCGCGTGGGATTCGTCTTCGATCCGATCGGCAAGGGCACGACGGCGCTGCGCGGCGGTTATGGAATCTACTATGACCGCATCATTCTGGAAGCAGGCGCGGAGGAGTTGGTGCAAAATGACCGCGCGTTGACCGTCACACAATATGCCGGTTCCGAATGCACGTCTCCCTTCGTGCCCGGCGGTCCAAGTCTGGGTGCGTGCTTCGCGCCAGGCGGGGCATTCGCACTGGGTTCGCCAACCATCGCCAGCGCGTTCAGCGGACCGCATCAGGTCGGAGGTGTCGGCATCCTGGCGATGGGACCGAATGCGCATCACCCATTGATGCAGCAGTTCTCGCTGGGCGTGCAACAGCAGATCGCGAGCAACTGGCTCATCTCCGCCGACGGGCTGCATGTGTTCGCGTATCGCCAATTGATTGGCCATCTGCTGCGCAGCACCGATTCCACCTCGCCCTACATATCCTGCCCCGGCAGCAATGTGCCATGCACCATGACCGATCCGCTGACCGGCATCTCGGACAACATTACGCTGATCCAGTCGCAGGCAAAGTCCTGGTACGACGGGCTGATTGTGAGCGTGGCCCATCGCCAGTCCAAGCTTGGACCAATCGGCTACACCTACAACATCGGGTACACGCTTTCAAAGACCTTCGATTACTCCGATGACGACCAGCTCACCAACGGCAACGCCGATGAGCAGGTGGATCTGGTGGAGGGCATCAACAATTTGCGTCTCGAAAAGGGCTTCGCGGTCACGGACGAACGCCACAGGCTGACAGTGTACGGCGAGGCGCAATTACCCTGGCGGTTCGCTTTCGCGCCGCTGTATACATTCGGGTCCGGTGTGCCGGCCGATACATTCCTGCCGGGCACGGCGATTAACGGGGCCAGCGGCTCACGCCTGCCGCTGCTGCCGCGCAATGCGCTGGCGCGCGAGGTCAGAAATAGTAATCAGCTCAATGCCGTGATCGACCGCTGGAATGCGCTGCCGCCGTGTCCAGGCGCGTTTCCATGCCTTGCCGGAGGAACGCTGCAGCATGTTCCCTCAGGCATCAATTTCGCAAGCCCGTTCAGTTCGCTGGATATGCGCCTGCGGAAGGACATCGGCTTGGGTGATCGCGTCACGTTGAGCCTGATTGGTGAGGGCTTCAACATGCTCAACCAGACCAACATTCGCGGAACCACCAATACTAACTTCGCGGGCCGCAATATCTCCATCGGGCCGTATCAGCCAGCGCAGAACGGCCAACCCGCGCAGACTGTGCAGAGCAACTTCTACTCGGCGGTAAGCACAGCAGGCGGATTCTTCGGCTCCGGCGGTCCGCGCGCTTTTCAGTTCGCAACAAGAATCGAGTTCTAACATGGAGCCGCACCCCTTGTCCGATGTTGCACAGGTGCCGGTACTTGGAAGCAGGCAAGCGACGCCGTCCTCCACGAATCTGCCCCTGGCGGATGAGCGCACCGCAAGCCCGGAGGTTCGGGCCTTGTTCGCGCAGTATCGCCAGCGCTTCGGCCGAGCCGATCTTCCAGGCATCGTTCTGTGCTTTGCCGCGAACCCGGCGTTACTCAGAGGCATGCTGGAGATCGCCGAAAACTTGCTCTTTGGCGAAAGCCTCTTGAACCGCCGGTACAAAGAGATGATCGCCACCTATGTCTCGCGGCAGAACGCATGCTCCTATTGTGCCGACAGTCACGCCGTTTCCTTCATATCGCAGGGCGGCTCGGCCGAAATGCTGTGCGCTTTGCAGCGTGCCCATCTCAGTTCGCAACTGTTCACAGATGCGGAGCTCGCTCTGCTGCAGTTCGCTGGAAAAGTAAATGCAAGTTCCTCGGCTGTCACCCGCGCCGATGTGGAAGCAGCCATGCTCGCTGGTTGGACAGAGGCTCAGGTGGGTGAAGCCGTGCATATAGCCTCCCTCTTCGCCGCTTTCAATCGCATCGCCAACGCCTTCGGACTTCCTTCTCCTTATCCGGATGGCTTGGGAGACCAGGCATGACCGAACCCTCCAATCCGCCAAAGCTTCTTGCCACGATGGCTCGCAGAATCGGTAAAGAATGAATAGAATGTTTTCGTCTATATGCACCGACGAGAGCTCGCTCCGATATTCCGGTTGGGGCGTACTCGCCGCCGCTTTCACCGGGGTGATGGTGAGCTTTGCTCCCATCGTTCCTTACACCTTCAGCTTGTTCCTCGATCCCTTGCACGCCGCTTTCGGTTGGAACCGGGAAGCCATGGGCGGCGCCTTCGCGATAGCCGCCATTACGGTCGCGCTTGTCTCACCGCTGATCGGCATTTTGCTCGACCGCTTTCCGCCGCGCCGTATCATCCTCCCCGCAATTCTCGCTTTCGCCATCGCGCTGGGTACGCTCAGCCGCTTGACGTCGCACATCGTTCAGTTCTACCTCACATTTTTCGTGATTGGGCTCGTGGCGAATGCTACGGCGCAATTCGCCTACACGCGGACGATCCTTACCTGGTTTTCCAGGCGCAGGGGATTTGCATTGGCGCTGCTGCTTACCGGCAGCGGCATCGGATCCGTTCTGATTCCGCCTCTTACGGAGTGGATGATCCAGCATCATGGCTGGCGCAGTGGTTTTCTTCTCTTGGGCGGCATCGCCATTCTTGGCTTCCCACTCACCGCCATGCTGGTGCGCAATCGCCCCGAGGCGGCGATCCTTCTCTCCGAGACGCACGCTGATGTGGGCGTGACCGTCGCAGCAGCGCTGCGCACCGCGGCCTTTTGGATACTGGCCTTCATTACCATCCTCTCCGCGTTCAGCGAAAATGGTCTGGTTACCAACCTTGGCCCCATCCTTACGCAACACGGCTTGCTCGCTGCCACCGCAGCTCTCGCCTTGTCGGTTCGCGGGGGCGCAGGCATCCTGGGCCGGCTTGGCATCGGTCTTGCAATCGATCGCGCTTCGCCGCAGCGCATTCAAACACTGGTTCTAGTGCTCGCCGCCGCTGGAACGCTGATCCTCGCGTTCGCTGGTAGCGGATGGATGGCCTTGCTGGGTGCGGCCGTACTTGGCGTTGGCCTGGGCAGCGAAGCTGACGTCGGACCCTACTTGCTCGCGCGCTATTTTGGCCGCCGATACTTCTCTGTGTTGTATGGGCTTACCTGGACCGCGTATGCCATCGGCGGCGCCACGGGGCCGCTCTGGATTGGGCGACTGTATGACCACGCTGGCGCTTATCAGCCACGCTTCATCGCCTATCTTGCCGGTGTGGCTTTCGCGGCAGCGATTCTCAGCCTCTTCCTGCGATCCGACGAAAACCAGACTTGCTGCGAGCGGGATATCGCAGTGTCCTCCACCGCCGTAGGCCTCGAAGGTTAGCATGGAGATACCAATCGAAGGTTAACGCTGTTTGCGATGGGTCGTTACCTGCGACACCAGCGTAGTACTCGAAACGAATGCCAGCATAGACTCGCTCCGTCTATCCTTGTGCCATTCATAACATCGCCTGTTGAAGGGATTCCATTGGGACAATGCCGCGTCCGATCGCTACAGTACCTGCCTGGGATTGGGAAACTGCGCCGAGTTTGCCTAGAAAACCACTGACATGTGTCTTCGCGTCGCAGTAGAAATCCTCAATTTGACGGCAATCTCCTGGTTGTTCCTGCCGCGCCGGTTCTCCTCCAGAACGTGCAAATCCCAGGTTGTCGACTCCCTGTTTCCGATTCGTCGGCGGAGCGATTGGGCAATCTCTGGAGGCATATGCAAATTGCCGTTATGGTGATCCTCCACGACCAGCACTCGGATTGGCTCTTTCGTCTTGTCCTCCGTACCACCGCTCCTGGCCCTTTTCAGCACTGCTAGGCGTCCCCGGAATTCCTCCTGAACACGAACAGCGACTTCAGTACAAGTTCCCGGATACCTGCTCCGCTGCAGTGTCGATCTTCATCTTGAGCATGGCCGGCGTGAGAGTGGGATCATCCTTGATCGAAGTGCTAAGCGTGATGATGAAAATCTGATCCCGTACACGTCCAAAAGCGCGTTGACCAACTATCTTTCTATGCGAATCCACCGCACAGATCACCGCCTCGTTTCCAGTTGTCTGCAGGGGCAACGGCGAATTTGAGCCGCATCCCTCCCTCGCCGTTGAAAGAAATCGTTGATGGGGGTCGCTCGCGACCTCCACCGAAATCTGAAGTCTCCGTATCGCCTTGCCACTGTGTTCTGTGAAGGTGCAGACAGCGGGCTTGTCCTTTTCGGCGCTGTACATCCCAATCGCGTCGCCGCCCACCAGATCAGATGCCGTAGCTTCATTCATCCAGGGGCATTTGTTTTCTGCTCGCGCCGCAATCGGCATAGCCAGAAGAGATAGTGCGAAGACTTTGAGCAGGTTCCGCGAGGGCCAGTTGGAATTGCCAAGTCTATTTGTCATGCTCACCGCTTTCTCCTGCGGCCTGCAAATCAGAGTGGATATGCCAGGGGATGCTCTCTGTCGAGATTTCCGGGTGCAGGCGCAGATAGTTCAGAGAGTAGGTTGGCGCGCCCGGATCCACCTTCTTGTCCACAAAATTCGCCTGCTCGTCCGCTGCCTTGTCCGTCATGCCCATGCGGCGATAAAGAATCGAAAGATTGTAGTGGGCGGTAAGATCGTCCGGATCGATCTGCTGCAGCGCCTTGAACTGTTCCAGAGCGGCTTGCTCGTCGCTCTGCTGGTAGTACGTGATGCCCAGCTCACGCCGCGCGTCGCGCGACTGCGGGAACATGTCGACGACCTTCCTGAAATCGGCGATCTCCTGCGCTGTATTGCCTGCGCGCCGCTGCAACAGGCCGTCGTAAAAGAGTGCACGTGCGTTGTTGGGATCGAAGCTGAGAGCCCTGCGAATGGCTGTGCGAGCCGAGCCGTACTTCTCCCACGCAATTTCGGTGAGGCCGATGTTGGTGTAGCCGTCTGCATAGTCGTGGCGCAACTTGATGACCTCGGTAAAGGCAGCTACAGATTCGGCGTACTGAGACTCGTCGAGCAATGCGATGCCGAGATTGTTCCAGCGCATCCAGTCAGGATTGTCGGCGGGATCTGGGATCTCAGGCAGGTTGTCACCGATTTGAAGTGTCCGCGTGCAGGAAGCCAGTTCGACGACAGGGTAGGCGGGATGATCCTTGCCGAAGATGTTATCAAGATAGCTCTGGCGCAGATGACGGTAATTGACCTGTGCCGTGACCGATACAGGACCCTTGACGCCGTCGGGAAGTCTGAACTGGTAGCGGACCAGGACTGATCGCCCGGCTTGCACAGTGTTGTCGTAGGCCACGGATTGGATCGTCCACACCTTGTGGTTGTCAACAAAGTCGCCTTCGTCGGTCACCGGGCGATTCGTAAAGGAGTGCGCACGCGGATCAAGCATACCGTCGGGTTTGAGGAACCCGCTGTGGTACAACTCCCTGCCACCGGCATCCTTGACCGTGAACTCGACCCAGGCTTCGTAGAGATCGCGTACTTCGGGAATCAGCGAGTGGCCGATATTCTTATTCTGGATGACGACGTAGGCTTCGACGACGTCGTTGGGCGCAAGGCTGTAGGTGGCTCTGCCGAGGGGCGCGATTAGCCTGTCCTCGCCCTGTTTGCGCAGGCCGAAGATGTCGACGTTGAGATAATTGCCCGAGCGCAGGAACTCGATGGTTTTCTGCAACTGCGGGTCGAAACCATAGTAGAACGGAACCGCGGTGTTTCCGGCTAACCAGCGATGCGAAGCAAACGCGCCATTCTTTTTGCCATATTCAACTACACCTGCCCTCACCGGAGTGCGCTTCATATGGCAGCCCTGGCATGTGGTGAAGTCTGCTGTATAGAACGTAAGTGGATTGCGTTGCGAGAACTTCGACTGCTGCCATTCGTCATAGGCCGTGAAAGCGCGGATGAATTTATAATCGTTCAGAGTCGCTGGAAGATTCGCCTTATGGCACGCAGCGCAGAACTCCGGCGTGCGAAGGAAATCGTGCATCACCGCCTTGGAATGCCGTTCGGGATGACGCATGATTTCGGCAAATGAAACCTGGCCGGGAATCCTGCTACCATTTTCGTCGACCAACACCGAGGGTACGCCCATTTTGACGCTGGCATTGCCGTCGGTTGAATCCAGGCTGACCACCGAATGACAGGTCATGCAGGTGAGCCCGTCGGAATCCATATGTGTACGATCCACCTTGGAGTCGGATGTGAGGCCGCCGCTCAGCACAGCGATGGGGTTGTGGCAACTGTCGCAATGACGGGCAAAAGCAATTCCGCGCGTCTTGTCGCGGATGAGAATGTTCACGCTCGTGCGATAGAACGGCGTGCGGAATGAGTTGGAATGCAGTGCCTGGCGCCACTGGCTATACGCTTCCTGATGACAGACTCCGCAATACTCTGCCGAAGGAAAGGCGCCGGGCTGAATGAAGCCCTCTCCCTGCACCGTAATGTTGCCCGGTGTGAAAGGATTCTTTTTGCCGAAGTGAAAGTCGTAGGCAGGCGCGACCACCGCGTTGTGCGCCGTGCGATCGGCGTCCTGGCGAGCTTCGGCCTTGGCCCTCATCGCAGTTAAAACCTCGCGCTGCTCCGGAGTGTCAGCCGTGGCCGCCGCGTTTCCCGGCGCCGACGTGTAAGCACGCGGAGTATTCGGTATAGGATTGCTCGCCTGGCCCTGCACAGTGCTGAACACGCAGCTAAAACATGCCGCTGAAAGAAATGTGCAGAGTGTGATTGCCTTCCACCGCATACGTGCTCCTGTCGGGCCGACCTGCATGCCTTGCCTTGAGTGTTGTAAAGGCGTATTACCTTCCCGCCCGCGTGGCAGCGATCTTCTTCTGAGCTTGTTCTGCCGCGATGCCGTCATAGACACTCGGTACCAGGCCTTTGCCCTCCTCGATGGCGAAGTAGCGATCGACACCGGGCAACTGATATGTCCCTTTGGCGCCGTCGGGCCAGCGGATCTCCACTTTGTCCACCTTGGTTGCCTGGCCCAGGCCAAAATGCATGCGGAAGTCGTTGGATGATTCGAAGCTGCCGCCGCTCATGACGTCTCCACGTTGCTTCAGACCACCCGCGGTGAGGTAGACGGTCGAACCAATGGCATCGCGGGGTGCTTTGGGGCCGCCGATCAGCGTGAGACCGACCCAATGGTTGTGATCGTCGCTGACGTTCCGGAGCAAAACCGGGGTTTGGTCAATGCAGTTGATCACAACGTCAATCTTGCCATCATTGAACAGATCGCCAAATGCCGCTCCGCGCGCCGGAATCACGTCCGCCAGACCCGTTCCTTCCACTGCGGGCATCAGGTCAAATTTCTGGCCGTGGTTCACGTTGTGGAAGAGCAAGGGGCGCTCGGCCCACGACGTGCCCCAGTTGTGCTGATCGACTTGTGGATACACGTGGCCCGCGACAAACATCAAATCCTTCCAGCCATCGTTGTCGTAGTCAAAGAACTCGGTGCCCCAACTTAGAAACGGGTATGTCGGCTCGGCCATTCCCATCTGCGGCGTGACGTCGACGAAGTTGCCGTCGCCATCGTTCCGATAGAGTGTCTTATAGTCGTCAGAGAATGTTGTCGTGTAGAGGTCGAGACGTCCGTTGTTGCGGTAATCCCCAACCGCCAGGCCCATCGACGCGGTTTCACGCGCATCCTGGTTCAGTGCGAACCCAGAGTAAAAACTCGTGTCCTGGAATGTTCCGTTGCCCTTGTTGATATACAGATAGTTGGGTGAGGAATCGTCAGTCACTACGAGATCGACCTTCCCGTCGTCGTCGATATCGACAAATGTGGAAGAAAATCCATAGTAGCGGCGTTTGTCGCTCACGCCGGCCTTTTCACTCACGTCGGTGAATGTGCCGTCTCCGTTGTTGTGGAAGAGATGGTCGGGCTCGCCTTGCAGCCCGCGCGGACCGCACATTGTTTGCGCACCGCGGAAGGAACAATTGGCGTATCCAACGGCTTTGCCCCCGGATATAGGCATGTTGTTCATGTCCCAGTGAACGTAGCCTGGCACGAAGATATCCAGCCTGCCATCTCCGTCATAGTCGCCGAAGCTTGGCCCCGTCGACCAATTTCCCAGCGTCACTCCGGCTGACTCTCCAATATCCGTAAAGGTGCCGTCATGGTTGTTGCGATAGAGACGATTCTTGCCGTAATTGGCCACATAGAGATCCGGCCACCCATCGTTGTCGAAGTCACCAACGGCTACTCCAAAGCCCCACCTGTCGTTGGTCACTCCTGCTTTCTCCGCTACGTTCGTGAAGGTCCCATCGTGGTTGTTATGAAAGAGAGCCGCATGGGGAGGGTCCGCTTTTCCGTCGAGGGCATCTTTGGTGGAACCGTTGACCAGATAGATATCAAGCCAGCCATCGTGATCGTAATCAAGTAACGCAACCCCTGAGCCGATGGTTTCCAGGATGTAGGGTTTTTCAGGCGTTCCCATCTTGTGTTTCCAGGTTGTCAGGCCGGCCTTTGCCGAAATGTCCTGGAAGATCACTGGGCCACTTTTAACAAATCCACCGGCCGTAATCGGTCGCCGCTCAGAGTCCAGGACCGGTGCAAAGACTCCTCCTGTCGCTGAGCCTCCCTCCGTCTGCGTTCCCTTGCCGCCATAGAGCGGTGGCTGTGAAGGCTGTTGGCTTTGAGGGGTCGCGGGAACTGTAAGTGCGACGAAGGCGACGACACATAAGACATGCGTCGGCGTGTTCTTGAACACAGGATGGAGCAATGGGACCTCGCAAGCTAAGGGGATGCTTCGTCACGAATTATCCTGAATAGCATCCCAGGTGTCTTCGTCGATAAGGATGAGTGGCCGCTCATACCGTTGATCGAGCCTGCAGCACGAGTAGACTTTTTCGGATCTATTTCGCAAATTGACGGAGTCCGGCAAGACAAGTCGCTTTGGGGCGCAGGTGAGCAGGCGCCAAGCGCTACCGCCTCCAGACTGACAGAACCTGAAAGCAAACCCGAGGACAATATGTAACGAATGTTTCAGCTCCGAGGTGCATGTCCCGGAGCCGTCGCTTATAACAATCATTCGGGTCAGGGCGAGTCACCAAATATCCATCGTCAGAAGGAGGCTCCGCGTCTTCGCATCAGCAAGATGCGAGAGGCACAACTCCACAGGTATTCGCGATGCGAAGCAAATACGTATGAGCGGACAGAGCGCACGCGCCACGGCGAAGAAAATCATCAACTCCGTGTCGGGAGATCGCTTTGCACA
>JAJZGF010000041.1 GCA_021805025.1 Acidobacteriota bacterium | reverse complement strand
TCTACAGGAAACGTGTGAACGCGCCGGCCGATTCAATGCCATTTTTGCGCACTCCGGTCGTGATGAGTCCTGCTGGAATTCCGCTGAACCGCATCAGCTCCTCCAAAACGAGGCGAACGACCTTTTAACCCCCACTTCAGTGGTCTAGCAGGGTGACGTTAGACTCTCAGGGCATAACGTTTTTCGCGTCTCCTGAAGCAGGGAACGGCGTTTCCAGCCCGTAGCGATTGCGTTGCGCTCCGCCCCTGTCCTAAGATGTGCTCCTACTGAATCATGCAGTTTGGGGATGAGCGCAGGAGAATGAGATGACCGACGGGAAAAAGCCAACTGAGATCCTTGCACCGCTCGACAAACTGCTTCCGGATCTGGAGGCGGTCTACAAAGACATTCATGCTCATCCTGAATTGTCGATGCATGAAACGCGCACCGCAGGGATCGCGGCAGACCATCTGAGGAAGAGCGGATTTGAGGTTACTACAGGAGTGGGGAAGACGGGTGTTGTCGGCCTCCTGCGCAACGGAGACGGCCCAACCGTAATGCTGCGCGCTGACATGGATGCGTTGCCCATCAAGGAAGCTACTGGTCTCCCCTATGCCAGCGCAGTTACAGCCACAGGCCCTGATGGCAAAGCCGTGCCAGTGGCCCACTCCTGCGGGCACGACATGCACGTGGCATGCTTGATTGGAGCGTGCTCGCTGTTTGCCGGGAGCCGAGATAGCTGGCGGGGAACGCTAATGCCGGTCTTTCAACCAGGGGAAGAGACGGCTCAGGGCGCTCAAGCCATGCTTGACGATGGGCTCTGGAAGCGATTCCCTAAGCCCGATGTCGTACTTGGCCAGCATGTCATGAGCTTGCCATCCGGAAAACTCGACTGGCGTAAGGGAGTTGTAACTTCCTCAGCCGACAGTTTGCAGATTCGAATGTTTGGACGCGGCGCGCATGGCTCAATGCCCGAGGCCAGCATTGATCCCGTCGTCATGGCTGCCTCGACGGTGATGAAGCTGCAAACCATCGTCTCGCGAGAGGTTGCTCCGACGGACTCTGCCGTGGTGACGATTGGGGTGCTCCAGGCGGGCACAAAAGAAAACGTAATTCCTGACGAGGCGATCATTAAGCTGAATGTGCGGACCTTCGATGAGGATGTTCGCAAACATGTACTCGCAGCTATTGAACGGATTGTCAACGCCGAGGCAGCGGCGGCAGGCGCGCCGAAGCCGCCCGAGATCACACCACTGGACCGATATGCATCGGTCACGAACGATATCGATGCAACTGAGAAAGTTGTTGATGCGTTCCGTCAAAACTTCCCTGACGGCTCCGTAGAGCAGACGAAGCCGACAATGGCGAGCGAAGACTTCGGATGTTTCGGAGCGGAGTGGCATGCTCCAGGCGTGTACTGGTTCTTTGGGGGCGCCGTTCCTGAAATATATGCGAAGGCCAAAAAGGCGGGCACGATCAGTTCGCTGCCAACCAATCACAATCCGCGCTTTGCACCGGTGATCCATCCAACCATGGAGACAGGGGTAAAGGCTCTGGTCGTTGCGGCGTACGCATGGTTGGCATTGTGAACGAGCTTCTACTTCATGGACGGCAGATGGCAGGCGCCTTTCTGGTCGCGCTGGATCTGCTCGGTACGTTCGTCTTCGCACTCAGCGGTGCAGCAGCGGGTGTAAAGAGCAGACTCGACCTTTTCGGGTTGATGGTGCTTGCCTTCGCGGCGGGAAATGCAGGCGGAATTTCCCGCGACCTGCTGATCGGCGCAGTTCCGCCTGCGGCCATCAGCGACTGGCGGTATCTTGGAGTCTCACTCTTAGCGGGCCTGGCAACATTCTTCTGGTATCCCAACATTGATGTGCGGCGACGACCTGTACTCCTATTCGATGGCGCCGGTCTGGCCCTGTTCGCCGTCACCGGCACGCAAAAGGCGCTTGCCGCCGGACTCAATCCAGTTATGGCAGCACTCATGGGAATGTTGACCGGGATTGGCGGCGGAATGTTGCGTGATGTTCTGGTCAACGAAACACCGACTGTGCTTCGTGCCGACCTGTATGCTGTCGCCGCGCTTGCTGCCGGCGTTGTGGTGGTGGTAGGCCACCTGCTGCACTATCCGTCCTTTGCGTTCATGATCGTGGGCGCACTCCTTTGCTTCTGGCTCAGAGTGATGGCCATCTTTCGCGGCTGGCATTTGCCCCTCGCAAGTTCACGTGCTCAACGAAACTGAAGGGATCGAGCGTAGCGTATCCCGAGGGGAAGCCTGCGAGATATTGCAGCACAGACCATTGCGGCATCTCCTGGCAGGCGGCGATTCATTGCAGTAATGTTGCGGAGGGGTAACCAAACGCCTTCACAGCCTTTGTGCTAAAACTCCTCGTCGCGACCGCTCATTATCTGCTTCGAGGCACGTCACGCGTGGCGCATTTGGAGGATTACATGCCACGATGAACGAGTTGAGCAATATCGAGCTCATGCGGGCACTCGATGATGCGTGGATCGCGCAGGACTGGGAGACGTTTGAAAAGCGCCCTACCGCGAACACCGCTGTGTTTTGGCCCGGTCAGCCCGAACCTGCGCACGGGCGCGCCAATCACGGGGCAGAGTTTATCGAATTCTTCAAAGCGTTTCCTGAAAATCATCTGATCAATCATCCATTTGGAGTTGAGATCTCTCAAGATGAATGGACGTGCTCCGTAGCGGACTTTGCGGGCACGATGCCTGGGCCCGTGAAGGGACCAGATGGGAAACAAATCGCGCCGACCAATAAGAAGTTTCATATTGAGTTCTGCACCTTTGCGTAGTTTTCACTGCTGGGCATTGTTGAGCGATTGGCCCATTGCGCGTACGACATAAATCTCTCGTCAGCGCTCAGTTATCTTCACGAAAGTAGCCGTTCGTTCTTTTTCGTGAACGCTAATGTGAACCGCGGGTCTAACGATGCCGAAGCAGCCTCGGCTCGCGGTTTGGCAAGTCTCGCCTCCTGCTGGGGCTTGCAACGGTCGGGCAGCTACATGAATAGATCGGCTTCGGGCGTGAGGGGCAAGCTGGCCTGATGACAGCGGCCGAATGGGAGGGCTGCATCGATCCACATCGCGGTGGCAATAATGATGGCGCTCGTTGAGGGCAGGTTAACCCTGCCTCCTGCCCGATCCGCCTCCACTGAATGGATGAGGCAGAGCCCAACCCCTTGGGCGAAGACTACCGTGCGGTCGGGGCCGGAAACTCCTCCTAAATACAAAATGCGATCTTCCCCGTGATTTTCCTCCTAATAGAGACTCACGGAAGCTCACAAATAAGGTCTTGCCTGACACACAACACGTACAGGGCGAGGCGTCCCGGTATCAGTCTGAGGACATTTTGAGAAGCAAGTGTTTCTTCCTAGGAGAGTCATGATCCGCAGAATCGCCTATGCCTTCGTTTGTCTGGTAGTGGCCCTGACCGCAGCGTACGCACAGAGCAACTATGCCGTTGTCGGCGGATCGATTCTTGATCCGCAACACCGCCCCATCGCCGGTGCCCGCGTTCGCATCACCGCCACTGGAACGGGTGCTCAGCGCGAAGTTGTCGCCAACGAGGCGGGGCTTTACGAGATTGCAGGACTGCAACCCGGCAACTACAAGTTGGATGTCGATAGTCCGGGGTTCAAACAGGCAGCGCAGACGATCGATCTTGAGGTGGGCCAGCAAGCCACTCTGGACCTGCAACTGAGCCTGGGCAGCGATTCCCAGATAGTCAAGGTCCAAGCTTCAGGCGAACTGCTCAAAACACAGGACGCGAGCGTAGGAGAAGTAGTGGATCAGCGCTCGATCGATTCCCTACCCCTGAACGGCCGTATGCTCATCGACCTGGTGCTTACAGTCCCCGGGGCGCATATCAGCCATGGCGCACAGACTGGCGATATGAATCCACTTTATTGGCGACCGGGGCAACGGTCAGCGGTCAGCATTGGCGGGAGTCGTCCGAACGGTAACTATTTTCTGCTGGACGGAGCCACCAACACCGATCCCACCTTCAGCACGCAAAACCTCAGCCTTTCGCCCGACGCAGTGCAGGAATTCCAGGTAGATACCAGTAGCTACTCGGCCGACATGGGTGGCGCTGGAGGCGGCCAGATCAACATTGTCACACGCTCCGGCTCCAGCCAATTTCACGGCACCGCCTACGAGTTCCTGCGCAACGGCGCCATGGATGCCCATTCCTTCAACCAGATGGGCGGATCGAATTTTCTGGTGCAAAACAACTTTGGCGCCTCACTGGGCGGTCCTGTATGGCGCAAACACAAGATTTTCTTCTTTCTGAACTATGAAGGCCTGAGGAATGTAGAGAACATTGCCATGGTAGATACCGTACCAACCGCGGCCGAGGTCTCAGGGGACTTCAGCAACAGCGGCGTGGATATCTACGACCCAAATACCACCGCGCCCAATCCCAGCTTCAACCCAGGCTTGCCGGCCAGTAAGACGAATCCCCAGTACATCCGCCAGCAGTTCGTCTACAACGGCGTCAAGAACGTCATCCCGCCGGGAAGGCTTACCCAGGCGGCCTCCATCATGCTGAACAAGTACACTCCGCTGCCGAACACCTCAAACATTGGCAGCGCCACCATGATGGGCCAGCCGACCGTGGTGGGCGCGGGGAACGACGCGAACAATTACCTCGACATGCGCAATCAGCGTATGAACACGGACCAGGGAACCGTCCGCGTGGACCGCAACTTCGCAAATGGCGATCTTACCTTCTTCCGCTACTCAGCCGGGGGCGAGTATGGTTTTATGCCGGAGGGCCTGCCGGGCTTCGGCTTCTACCACGACGACTTGTCTCAGCAGGGCATTTTGGCCTGGAATCATGTCTTTTCGCCGAACCTGCTCAACATGGCTACCGGAGCCATCTCACGGCTCGTCATGATGCACTCCACTGAGAGCGCAAACAGAAATGACATCGTCAGCCAACTGGGGATTACCGGAACTGGCTTCGGCGGCCCGGCCGCCTGGGGTGCGCCCTACTTCCTTGTTCAAGGCTATTCGGCGCTGGGCGACAACTACATTGCGACGCCAATGCATGCCTGGGATACGGTGGTCGAGGGCCGGGATACCTTGGATTGGCAGATTGGGCGGCACAGCGCCAAGTTTGGTGGCACATACCAGTGGTTCATCTGGCCGATGTGGGCGTTCTTCCAGAATCGCGGATTTTACCAGTACACTAACGGTTTTACCACCGAGTACGCGCTGAACGATGGCCAATCGGGCTCGGCTCTGGCCAGCTTCATGCTCGGTCTGCCTGCAGCGCGCCAAGGCCAGGCGGGCGTGCCCCAGATGGACCTGCGCCAGTGGTACGCGGACGGCTTTGCCCAGGATGCGTGGCGGCTGAGCGCGACCACCACACTTACTTACGGCGTGCGCTATGAGTTCATGAGTCCGCTCGTCGACATCCGCTATACAAACAGCAACCTGGACCTGAGCGGCGGCACACCAAAGGTCTTTATCGGTGGGCAGAACGGCTATCCGAAGGGCCTGATGTATGCCAACCGCATCGACTTTGCCCCCCGTCTTGGACTGGCCCAAAGCATACCTGGCCTGGGACTGGTGGCGCATGTCGCGTACGGAATCTTCTACACTCCTGTGGACATGAACACCTGGTGCAATCAACGCCATAACGTGCCGTATGTCTTCCCTGAGACTTCGCAGAGCGATCCGTTTATTCCAAGTATCCCCACTCTCAATTTCCCACCGCCAGTTCTGGGAAGCACCGTGGTCGCCTTCACCGCGCTCCAGTTGCATGCACCACCTCAATATATCCAGCAGTGGAGCGTATCACTTGAAAAGCAACTGGGCACTGAAACGACCGTCGAGGTCGGCTACCTGGGCGCAGGCGGCTTTCACCTTCAACGCGCGCACCTGATCAACAACGCGCAGCCGGGCGCGGGCCTGATTCAGCCGCGCAGGCCCTTTCCCAAAATCAGCTTCGTCAATAATTCGGCGTTCCCATCCAACGTCACTGTGGCCAGTACCACATTTCCAGTAAGCACCATCAACCTACTTGAAAACACCTCGCAGAGCTGGTATGACGCAGGCTATGTGAACGCACGCCGCCGTTACGGAAATGGTCTCAGCTTCCTGGCTAACTACACCTTCGCCAAGTCGCTTGAGAACGCGCCGGATTTCCGTTCGCCGATGTTTGAGGCCGCCGTTCCGCAGAACAACGACGACCTGAACGCGGAAAAAGGCCCCGCCTGCGACCTCCGCCATCGCTTTGCTCTCAGTACTGTCTATAGCTCGCATGCCATCGGCTCGAGCCACCTCACGCAGGTCCTCACCCGCGACTGGCGCGGTTCCATGGTGTACCAGGCGCAGAGCGGTTTCCCCTTCACCATCTCTGTGTTTGGCGACACCGCAAACGCCGGCACTGTAGTGGGTGAAAACCCCATCCGCGCCAATATCACAGGTGCAAAGGTCTTTGGCCCAGGCACGCGCAACTCGACGACGTGGATCAATCCCTCCGCATTTGCTACGCCGCCTTCCTACACCTACGGAAACGTTGGCCGTAACTCGGTCTATGGCCCCGGCCTGCAGAGCATGGACCTGGGGCTGGTGCGTGAGATCGGCCTGGGGGAGAGGGCCCGCTTTGAAGCTCGCGCCGAGTTCTTCAATGCGCTCAACCACACCAACCTGGGAATCCCGAACAGGTTCGTAAACACGTCGAACTTCGGGAGTATCACCGAGGTCGCCACGCCCGGAAGAGAGATCCAGATGAGCGCGCGGGTAAGCTTTTAAGGAACATACCATCGGAGAGCTGAGAACCTGTCCCCAAAAGCCACGCAGAACATCGCAGGCGATGTTCTGCGAAGGCAAGGTGGATCATGGCTTGGCTGAGTTGTATTGCAGCTCATCGTCTTTGGATAGACGGCGTGACCAGTTCAGCCAAGCCAAGATTTCTCAAGGTGCCCTACCAGAGCAACTTCAAACCCAGTTGGAATTCTCTGGATGGACCCACTGTCGTAACGCGGCCGAAGTTGGTATCCGTCATGGTGCTGTCGGGATTAAGGAACTGCGCATGATTGAATGCGTTGAATGCGTCGACTCGAAATTGCAGGTTCAACGATTCGCGTAATGCGATGAGTTTTCCGGCACCTAAATCCAAGTTATTGACTCCAGGCCCGGTGATGATATTCGGTCCGGAGTCTCCGAAGTAATTGGGCTTCGGCATTGCGAAACAGGCGGTATCGAACCAGTAGTGACCATTCCTGCGGACATTCTTGTCGGCCAGGCTTGACCGGCCATTGCAGAGTTGGTCGGCGCGAAACTGCGTCATCGGGTCCATGGAAGTGCTACTGGCTGCGAGTACGGTGAAGGGGTTCCCCTTGGAGAAGGTCGCAATCGTATCCAGGGCCCAACCACCCACGATGCGGTCGAAAGCAGAGGGAATATCGCTCAAGTATCGTTTCCCCTTGCCGAGCGGCAGATCCCAGATGCCACTTGCGACCAGGCGTTGCGGAACGTTGTACCCAGTCATCCCCTTGTCACAGCCAAGGCAGGTGCCTCTTTGGTTGATCCCGGCGGTCGCTCCGCCCTGTTCAGTGTTGCTCAACGTCTTCGACCATGTGTAATTGGTTACAAAGCTCAGGCTCTGGGAGAACTGACGTTGGAGTTTGATAACCAGGGCGTTGTAACTTGAACTCCCCTCATTGGCAGCTGCATAGATGTAACTGAATTGCTTGTAGGGACGAACTGTCTGATCGCAGACCAGAGAGCCTGCTGCAGAGCAATCGTCAGCATTCCACCGAATTGGCAGCTTGCGTGATTGCGATCCAATGTAATCGATCTCGGCAATCGTGTTCTGGGCCAGTGTATGTTGGATCGCCAGGCTCCATTGGTCGATATAAGGAGTGCGCAGGTTCGAGTCCAGGGCGAAAATCGCCCCCGTGAGGTTCTGCTCAAAGGTCGGAGTGATGGGCGTCTGAGACATGGGCGGAAATACGTTCTGTCCCAGGATATAGGTAGGCATAGGCTGAGACGGGTTATTGGTGATCGACTGAACGATCGCCACTCCCGGTGCGGTAATAGCAAATAGCTCATAGAGTGCGTTTGCGGCGGGATAATAAACGCCCGCCCCTACCCGGATTACGGTGTCGGACCAAAAGCTCGGCTCCCACGCTATTCCCACGCGAGGAGCAAAGTTATTGAGATCGATTTTGTAAACCTCAGGACTGATCTGTCCCAATGCGGCGTACTCCGCTTCGCCCGTCGCGAAGTCGAATCCATGCGGGTAGTTCTTATCTTGTCCAACGGCGTTGGGTGGCGTGCTGAGGTTCCATCCCATACCGGCGTTGAGGGTGAGGTTCGACCGCACTTTCCATGAGTCCTGGAAATAGGGAGCAACCGCTGTCCAACGAATGTGTGTGCGCGGCATGGATGTCACATTGCCGTTCTGGGGCATGCCCAGCAGAAAATCCGCGAAGGAGTTGCCTGTGCCTGGCACCGGCGCCAGTTGTCCGGTGCTGTTGGGCGCGAGTTGTGCGGTGAATATGGGATTGAAGTATACGCCGCCCCTGGAATAGAAGTTCGAACTCTCCTGGACTGACCGCATGTAGGTGAGGTCGACGCCAACGCTCATCTCGTGCTTTGCCTTCAAAACGCTGATGCTTTCGTGCATCTGGTACTGATTATCTATATTTCCAATGAGTCCCTGGTTCTGGCCGAATGAGGCATTCTGCGGGTTGGTGGAGAGGTTGAAACCGGCAAGAAAGATCCCGGGAATTCCATTCTGGTCTCCCGTCCCCGTAAAGCCGAGCTGGTTCTGAACGCCTGTCTGGCTTTGTCCCGCAAAAAACACCGACGGGCGAATCCATCCAAGGCGAAACTCATTGACCGTGTGCGGCGTCAACGTGCTGGTCAACTGGGCCATGATGAACTTCGTGTTCATTGGATAACCGAGACCCGCCAGCGGAAACAGGCCTGCATCCACAATCGGCGAATTTTCTCTCACGAACTGGCCGAATAGGTTGTTTTTGGAATCAAGATTGACATCCAGCCGGCCGCCGAACTGATCGTAGTTGTCAGTGGTTTTTGGATTTCCCACGACATTCTCAGGTCCGTAACTCGCCGCAGACTGATAATAGGCAAGCAACTTTGTTGCCATGGAATTGATGCGATTTGCAGGAATTACGTTTTCCGGAAATGGTTGTCGCTTTCCAGTGCTCGAATCAAAGGTGTCCGGATCGTAGATTTGAGTGTTCAACTCGGAGAAATCTCCAGCGAACATCTTTGTCGAAGGAACGGTGGCGTACGCTGTGTCGGAAAGCACTTGGCGGAGGCCCTCGTAATGAGCAAAGTAGAAGATGCGGTTTCGTAAAATTGGCCCGCCTGCCGCACCGCCAAACTGGTTGCGATGAAAAGGGCTAGGCTGGGACCCCGGAGGATCAAAGAACTGTCTTGTATCGAACGCATTATTTCTTACGAACTCGAAGGCCTCGCCATGCAGTTGATTGGTTCCGGCCTTTGTGACCACGCTGACCACACCTGCATCATTGGGTCCCTCGGAAGGCAGAAAGAAGCCCTCGTGTATCTTGAACTGGTCAATGTCTGCAATGGAAAGATCCAGAGATGCCTGTCCGAGGCGGCTCCCCGCAGTGGAAATGCCGTCGATCATGTAACTGGTGAGGTCCTGCTCGTTCCCGTCAATCACGATCGTGAGGTTGGGGTGTCCTACCTGAAGAGTGGTGAAGTCCGAGACCGTTGTGCCGGAGGTCTGGGCCGCGCCGGATAGAAGGCCCAGCTGCAGGAAATCACGGCCATTCAGAGGCAAGTCACTCACGCTTCTAGGTTCGATCAACGTTCCAAGTTCGTTTGAAGTCGGCTCCCATAGAGACCCGGAACCAGACGCGTCGACTGTTACGGTAGCCGAGGCTGACCCAAGCCCCAGAGCAGCATTGTGGGTCACGCGCTCGGAGACAGCAACTCTAAAATGAGTGATCGAATAGGACTTGAATCCCTTCTTGGAGATGTCCAACGAGTACATCCCCGGCTGAACGGACGGGAAAGCGTACACTCCAACTTCGTTTGTGCGTGTCGTGAACTTCCTGCCCGTATCCGTGTTCACCAGGTTCACTTCACAATCCGGAATCACGGCACTGGTTCCGTCCTGGATCATGCCCTCGACGACTGAGGCGCTCGATTGACTTACTACCCGCTGCGACACTTGGCCAATTCCAAAAACGATGAGTGCGAGCGCAATTCCAAACTTCCGCATATGTCTTTCTTCCCTCTGCTGGCAGCTTCTATACACCACGGACTACGGCGGTTCTGGGGCGTGCAAACCTGGCCTCCGCTTCTGCAACTGACGACAACAATTGCCCGATGCAGATACACGTTCCGGATTTTGGTCGGGGAATCGACGGCACTAACGTTACGCCGGAGTTGTTGTGCGTACATCGGCTGAAAGACGCGGCTTTTTGTCCATCACAAGTATCATGCTATCTGTGATTTACATCACACGTGCCGCCTGGAGCTACAGCATCTGGATTTGCCCCTTTACGATGGACATCTGACGTGAACAAACACCGCGGTGTCCGATTCCAGGGGGTTGCGGAGTCACGTTCGCAAGCTTCCGGGCATGAATGGGCACTTTCGGTGGCTTCAGGTCCCCACCTTTCGATGGATGCGCGGTGTCGGTCCGCAAGAGATGATGCGGAGTTGGCCTTCCCCCAATCCTTGATTCGCGAAATCCTCGGAGATTCAGCGGCGCATGTCGAGTCCCATACTTGAACCGTCGATGACATGCAGCGCAACTCTGGATCAAAATGCGCAGAAGAGAAGCGCGCTGCGCGTCAACATGACCATTGCACTTGTTGTCTGGACCGTATGGCTGGCTTTCGGAGGTCAGGTCGCGATCCATCATCTGTTTATGGATTGGAAAGTCGCGCTCACCATGGTCTTCGGATCTCTCGTGGGTGGCGGCACCAGCGAAGGCGGGGGAGCGATTGCATTCCCGATCTTTACCAAGCTTCTGCATATCGCCCCAGAGGATGCGCGCAACTTCTCCCTCGCAATCCAAAGCGTAGGCATGGGGTCCGCCTCACTGAGCATCCTTTATCTCCGTATCCCGATCGAACGCCGCGCTCTCTTCTACGCTGGAATTCCTGGCGTGCTTGGGGTTGCTTTCGGTTCGTACTTCGTTGCGCCGCTTATTCCGCCGGTTATCGTGCGCACATCGTTTACCGTGCTCGTGAGCAGCCTTGGCGTGGCTCTGCTACTTATCAATCGCGAGAGGACCGTGTTGCGCAATGAGCGCATGCCGATCTTCAGGGCAAGCGAGAAGAGTGTCCTCATCGCAGCCGGATTCCTGGGAGGAGTGGTAAGTGCACTGGTTGGAACCGGTGAAAACGCGGTTTCCTTTATGGTTATGGTCCTGCTTTTCCGCATCGACGAAAAGATCGTCACACCGACTACGGTCATTCTCATGACCATGGTGACCATTCCAGGTTTCCTCTTGCATGTTTTCGTGCTGCGAGACTTTACGCCGGCCGTGATGGGTTACTGGCTGGCGGCCGTGCCAGTCGCTGCTGTTGCAGCACCAATGGGTGCACTGATTTGCTCACACATGAAGAGGTACGCCATTGTGCTCCTTCTGCTATTCCTCATCACCCTGGAGTTTTTCAGCACTCTGCTCCTCGTGCCGATGTCACGGCCAGTGCTGTGGGCCTCGCTGGCAATGCTGGTGGTGTGCGGATCCATCGATTGGGCGATGAGCCGAGCTAGACGATATCGTCCGGAATGCATCCAACCAGCTCCCCCCGCGCCTGAATCAAAATCCTAGACAAAGCCAGTCCGTCGCCTCAGGCGGCCGGGCCTCCGCACCGCTTCTGTTAACTCCATCTTTTGATGGATGCCTCTCTCTGCCGCGCTATTGTAGCGTTGCCCATGCGGTGGTCTGCGCCTCCCTTGCGGCGCATAGGTAATTCAAGTACTTATGGCAGACGAGAGGCGCGACGACAAAACGGAGCTCCATGCCGATGCTGTCGTCATCGGAGGCGGCCTTGCAGGTCAGGCGGCGGCGATCCACCTTGCGCGCGGCGGCCTTAGGGTGATTTGCCTCGAGCCTCGCGAGTCCTTCCAGCAAATTGCCGGCGAGTCTCTCGACTGGTCTGCCCCGCAGCTGTTTGATCAACTCGGCCTGACTATGGAAGATCTGGTGGCGTCTGGCGCGGCCACGCTCAAGCGGCATATTACAGTGGTCGCACCCGACGGGTCGCGGCAGGAATACCTTCCCGGAGCATGGCTCGCTGAGCGTCCATGGAACGTAGAAATACGAACGCTGCACCTTGATCGAATACAGATGCACAACCAACTATCGCGGTCTGCGCACGCTCACGGTGTCATGACTCTTCGCGAACGGGCCGCTGAATTTGAGATTCGGAATCGTCGCATCCTGGCTGTTGCGACCTCAAAAGGACGCTGCATTCGGGCCTCCTGGATCATCGATGCATCCGGTGCCTCGGCCAGCTTGCTCGGAAGAGAATTCAACCTGAAGTCAATTGCTTATGGACCGCGCAAGGTTGCGGTGTGGGCTCACTTTCGCACGGAAAACTGGGTCGAAGGAACCACGCTCTACCTGCTCGGCCCGGCCGACGAGTACATGGAGTGGATTTGGGAAATCCCCATCCGCCCCGGTGTCAGCAGTATCGGATATGTTGCGCCTGGGTCGAAGATCAAGATTCAACGCGCCCGGGGTCTGACGAATGGCGACCTGCTTTCTGGACAGATGCGGAAATTCGCGCGCCTGAATTCGCTCGTGAACGACGGCCCCCCTGAGCGGCCTGCGGTTACATCGTTCCTCTGCCGTACTTATTCCGGCGTTTGTGGGCCGAACTGGATAATTGTCGGAGAGGCCGCTTCCCAGTCTGATCCGATCACCGGCAACGGAGTTACGGCAGCGCTCCGACACGCCGCCGAGGCAAGCTCCCTCGTTTGCAAGAATCGGCATCGAGCCCGTATTCCGGTCCTGGCGAGAGCTGCATATAGCATGCGAGTGCTCGAAATCGGCCTCTTTTTCAATAGCCTGATCGAGAAGTTCTTCTATCAGTATCCCCTCCGTGCTCGCCTGGGTTTCTTCGGCACGGCGCGGACTTACACCGTTCCTGCGTGGCTCACCAATCTCTTGTATTCCCGTATGCGCCCGAGGCGTCTGCTCGGATCCGTGCTCTTTTGTTCTGCCATGGTGGCAATGCGGCTGGTGACATGGGCAGCGTTTCAACTGAGCCGGTTCTTCGCGCCGCGAGCCGGCAAATCGCGACAATCTGACGATGAGAGAAAGGAGCAGCGCCGTGCATTGCACACACCAAGGTAAGGGCGAGTCCATTCTCTTCATCCACGGCATGCCCACCAATCGCGTGCTGTGGGATGGTATCATCCGGCAGCTTTCCGGCAATCACCGCTGCTTTGCCGTCGACCTCCCCGGCATGGGAGATACTCCGTTCGTTCCTTATGGCCCCGACTATCTCGACGGCCTGGCGAAACAGATTGAGCTGCTTCGTATCAAGCACGGCGTGAAGAAGTGGCATGTGGTTGGACACGATGCGGGCTCTGCCGTCGCCGTTCAATATGCCTGCCGCTTTTCTCCGCGTGTGGGGTGTCTTGCGCTGTTGTCTCCGGCGATCTTTCCTGAACTCAAGCCTTTTTATCTTTTGAATGCACTCCGCAAACCGCTGGTCGGTGAGGTGATGGCTCCGCTGCTACATTTTGTTTTCTGGCAGATTGCCATGCGCCGGGCGATTTCTGGCGGACAGAATCGCGACGCGTTCCGCGCGTTCTATGAGCCGTTTTCCGGTCTCACGGGCGCCTGGCAACTCATGCGACTGGTGCGCTGGGGCAGACCTGAAGATATCTTGAGTGAAATCCCTGCTCGGCTCACTGCCTTGCCGATGCCGACGCTGCTCGTCCACGGCAAGCGCGATGTATTGCCTCCGGCATTCGCAGAGCGGGCGGCTTCGCTCATTCCGCACTCAAGCATGGTTACGCTCGACGCCGGACACTTCATTCCTCTGGACAGGCCGAACGAGGTCGCAGCCTGCCTTCGCGCCTTCTTCCAGGAGAACCGAGCTGCGATCGCCGCTCCGCTGCGAGTTCGCAAGCGCGGAAAACTAACCGCTCTTCTGCGAAGCGCGGTTGCGGAACCGCGAAACCTGGAAGTGCATCGCTCCATGACGGGTGTTTCATAGTACAGGGCGGTGCAGGATGCAACTCTGTTCCAGTAAGCGCGCCCCGGTCAATCGGGAACTGCTCTGCTTGAGCGCGGCGCGTGGAAGCTGGCGGAAGCGCGTGTGAGTCGAACACACCGTCGCCCGTTAAGGACGACCGCCGGTTTTGAAGACCGGGAGGATCACCGGAGCCTAAGCACTTCCGTCTTGCTGGTTTCACTACTCATGCTACACGGAACACTATGTGCGCCAGGATATAAAATGACTTTGAATTTTCCACAAACGGTTCGCTTGACTCAACAAGTAAAGGCCGGCGGCTGCGCTAGCAAGCTTCCTGCCGGATCGCTCCGCCAGGTGCTGTCCGCATTGCCGGCACAGTCCGACCCCGATCTGCTGGTTGGATTTGAGACTTCCGACGATGCCGGCATTTACCGCATCGGCCCAGGGCAGGCGTTGGTGCAGACTGTCGATTTTTTTACACCCCTGGTCGATGACCCGTTCACTTTCGGTCAGATCGCAGCCACCAACGCTCTGAGCGATATCTATGCAATGGGTGGTCGTCCCCTCACTGCACTTGCGGTCGTCTGTTTTCCGCAGGACGCGGACCTTGAGATCCTCGAGCGGATCATGCGCGGCGGCCTCTCAAAAATGACTGAAGCAAAATGCACCGTGGTCGGCGGCCACTCCGTTCGCGACGCCGAGATGAAGTTCGGCTACGCCGTCACAGGTCTCATCGACCCGGCAGGTGTCTACACCAACACCGGAGCGGTTTCTGGAGACACTTTAATTCTGACTAAGCCTATCGGTACGGGCGTTATCACTACCGCCCTTAAGCAAGGCAAATCAGAGCCGGCCTGGGTGGAGCGGGCCGTTCGTTCGATGACAACATTGAACAGCACTGCCTCTGCCCTCGCGACCGCTTGCCGCGGTGTCCACGCGATAACCGATATTACCGGCTTTGGGCTCATGGGCCACGGTCGCGAGCTGGCTCTGGGAAGTAGAGTCGCGTTGGAAATTGAAGCCGTTCGCGTTCCTCTGATCGAAGGCGCACTGGATGCTGTTCGCCTCGGCGCAATCCCTGGCGGCCTGCTCGCCAATCGCGAATTTGCCGAATGCCTGGTGCAGGATTTTCCGGAGAGCCGCGTCCCGGACGACCTTCGCGCATTGCTCTACGATCCGCAAACATCGGGTGGGCTCCTCATTTCTGTCGCCTCTGAAGATGCGGCGGCGTTGCTCGCTGCACTTCATAGCGCCACCGTGCCCGCCGTCGCCATAGGACGCGTCTCAGGTCCTTTCGTGGCGGGTGCTGGTGCACCGGCCATCATTCTGCGATGATGAGGTACTCTGATCCGGGATATTTGACCATGGCAATTCGGGACCTGCAACACGACAACCAAACACATCACCGGCTCTTTCGAGTGCTGCCGTCCGTCAACGATCTGCTCTTGATACCAGCGTGCCGGGCGCTTCTCAATACCCACCCTCGACATGCACTGCTGAACGCAGCCCGCAGAGCACTCGCCGAACTGCGCTTCGATATCTCCTCAGAACAACAAACAGAAGCCGGTTTGCAGCAACGCATCGACCAGCTACCTAACCTAATTGCCGATCGGCTCTTGTCGGAAAGTCGTTACTCGCTTCGTCCGGTGATCAATGCGACCGGGGTCATACTTCACACGAATCTGGGCCGCGCTCCCTTGAGCGATGCAGCCCTCCGTCATATAGTCGAAGTCGCCCAGGACTACTGCAACCTCGAACTCGACCTTGAGACCGGCTCGCGCAGCCGCAGAGACATTCACGCTGAGCCGCTTGTGCTGCGCATCCTCAACGGAGCCGGCGTTGCCGCCGCAGATCCCGATCGGTACGGCGTCCTCATCGTCAATAACTGCGCCGCAGCCACTTTCCTTGCGCTGAACTCGCTTGCAGAGCATGCCGAAGTTATCGTCTCGCGCGGAGAACTTGTAGAGATCGGCGGGGGTTTCCGCATCCCCGAAATTCTAGACAAGTCCGGAGCAGTCTTGAAGGAGGTTGGCACAACAAACCGCACCCGCCTCGCCGACTACGAGCGCGCACTCTGTCCAGCGACGGGCCTACTGCTTCGTGTACATCAGTCGAACTTCAGCATCGAAGGATTCTCCGAACGACCATCGTTGCAGGACCTGGTCGCGCTTTCAAAACGTGCCGGCATACCGCTGTTTGAGGATCAAGGCACCGGCCTCGTTTCCTCTCTTCAGCGTTTTGGAATCAACGGCGAACCAGGCTTGCTCCAATCCTTTGAGTGCGGAGTGGATCTCATCGCCGCCAGCGGAGATAAGTTGCTCGGCGGACCGCAGTGCGGCATCCTCGTTGGCAGAACGAAACTTATCGAACGAATTCGCTCAAATCCACTCCTGAGAGCTTTCCGTGTGGATAAGCTCACCTATGCTGCGCTTGAGGCCACACTGCTGGAACGCCTCACAGATGACGCGACCTCCATTCCCACAGAACGCATCTTGAGCGCGCCGGCCGAAGAAATCATGGGGCGATGTCGTGAGATCACAAGGGAGATAGCCTCGATCGCATCCGGCGATCTTGTTTTCGATGTCGTTCCTGTCGCCAGTCTAGTTGGAGGAGGAACTGCTCCCACGGCTTCCCTGCAGAGCTGCGCCATATCGCTCCGGCATGTCTCTCTCACGGCCGCGGAACTTCTTGCGGCGCTCCGTAAGTTCGAACCACCTATCATCGGGCGCGTTGCGGACAACGCGGTTCTGCTGGACATGCGTACTGTACCTCCGCATTTCGACAGTGACCTCGTCTCTCTTCTCAGCAGTCTCTAAATCCAGCATCCGAGCGTCATATTTTTTCTGGGATCTTTCGGAATGACGAACACGCACATATCTGTCGTTATCGGGACCGCCGGTCATATCGATCACGGAAAGACGACGCTGGTTCACGCCCTCACAGGCATTGACACCGATCGGTTGCCGGAAGAGAAACGCCGTGGCATTACCATCGACCTTGGATTCGCTTCCTTTGAGATACCGTCACCCGGCGGATCGCCACTTCGAATCAGTTTTGTCGACGTTCCCGGCCACCAGCTCTTCATCCGCAACATGCTCGCCGGTACCGGTTGCGTCTCTGCAGCCATGCTTGTGGTCGCCGCCAACGAAGGCGTCATGCCGCAAACGGTGGAGCATCTGAACATCTGCGAACTTCTCGGCATCTCGCATGGCATCACCGTCATCACCAAAGCCGACACTGTCAGCATCTCCCAACTGCAGGATGTTACCTCTGCCATCAAGACATGTCTGCAGGGGACATTCCTGTGCAAAGACCACGCGCCGGTTTTGCCGGTAAGTGCCGCAACCGGTGAAGGTCTGGAAGCGGTGCGCGCAGAGCTGCTCAAACTCGCCCTGCGAACGCAACTCGGGAATTCGGACGCATTGCCGCGCATGCCACTGGATAGAACCTTTGTAATGAAGGGATTCGGCGCTGTTGTTACAGGAACACTTCTGTCAGGCACAATCCGCGAAGGCCAAACACTGCACCTTGAGCCGGGGAGCCGCGCAGTTCGCGTGCGCGGACTGCAAACCCATGGCCAGCCCCAGCAATCCGTGCAACCAAACTCACGCGTTGCCGTAAATCTTTCCGGCGTGGATGCAACGGAGGTTCATCGCGGGCAGACGCTCGTTTTGCCCAACACTGTTTCGCCAGTAGACATGATCGACGTGGAGGTGAGACTTCTTGAAAGCGCACCCGCGTTGAAGCATCGCGCGAACCTTCACTTCCACGCCTTCACCTCCGAGACCATGGCGAGCATTTTTCTTTACAACTATGAATCAATTCAGCCGGGAACTGTTCGCATCATGCGCATCAGGCTTGCCGAGCCGATTGTGCTGATCCCCGGCGACCGATTCGTCCTCCGCCAGCCATTGCCCGCAGGCACCATCGGCGGCGGCCGTGTCCTCGATGCTCATCCGGAGCCTCGCCAGAAAAAGGCCGCAACTCTTGCCTGGCTTGAACAGTTGAAAATGTCGTCTCCCATGCAACAGATTCTGCTTCGGGTCCGTCGACGCAAGACGAATGGAATCACTCTGCATGTGCTGTCTGCGGAAACAGGCTTGATGATCGAGGCGATTCGCCGCCATGTCAGCCCTGAGCTCGAATGCGGACACGTCGTGCTCATCTCCGGCGATCTGCTTGTCAGCCGCGAGGCCGTTCTCGCCGCTGCCGACGCCATCACAACTCGCCTTCTAGCCGGAGCACCCTCGATAAAGACCTCTGAGTTGCGCAGTCAAACAGCCCTCAGCCCCGCGGTCTTCGATTTTGTTTTGAACTCCCTGGTACGCGAGCAAAAAGTGCAACTTCGCGACGACACGGCCTCGATCTACAGCGCATGGGAGCAGTCCTTGAATTCAGAAACCGAGCAACTGGCCGCAATCGCTCAAGCGTACTGCGCGGCCGGTCTTTCTTCTCCCTCGGTCGTGGAACTCGCCCGCAGACTCAGCCTCAATGAGCACGACATGCGCCGCCTCGTCACTGTTCTACAGCGAAACAAGACCATTGTGCGCATGGGTAGCGATGACTTGTTCATACACTCCGAGGCGCTCCAGCAGCTTTTCGCTCAGCTAGTTCCTCTTCGTGGAAGCCTGATAAATATTGCTCGCTTCAAGCAACTCACCGGGCTCTCCCGCAAGTATGCGATCCCACTTCTCGAATACCTGGATCGCCAGCGCATCACCCGCAAGCAGGGGGACCAGCGCCTTATTCTTTAGCGTTCCCGCTACTTCGAAAGATGGATGCGTTACGGCTGCACCTCGTGATATATTGCGGAATACTTCGTAGGGAGAAACGCGTGAAAATGCCTGACCACAAAACCAAGATCGACCTGATCGAGGATCGCGACGCGACGGGAGAGGTAGCCCAGGTCTATGAAGAGTGGCGCGCCAAGTCAGGGCGCCAACAGATGCCCGGCATTTTAAAGTGCTTCAGCCATCGCGCAGACTTCCTGCGCGAAGTAATCAAATTCAGCGACACGGTCCATTTTTCCCAGGGACATCTCGACCGCAGAACAAAGGAAGCTATCGCAAGCTGGGTATCGTGGCTCAATCGCTGCCCGTATTGACTGGACTCTCATGCATACTTCCTGCGTGTTCAGGGAGCAGATGAAGGGACAGTCAAAGCCATAGCCGACGGCAACCTGGAAGAAGCAGGTTTGAGCCCTGCGGAACGTGTGTTGCTTGACTACGTGACAAAGGTGACGGAGGCGGCGTATCGCACCACCAACGAGGATGTACAGAAGCTGCGGGATCATGGCTGGACGGAGCCGCAGATCGCTGAAGCCGTGTACATCACCGCGATGTTCGCCTTCTTCAATCGGGTTGCGGATGCCTTCGGGATTGCTCCGCAAGGTTACCTTGAGATGAATGGTCTGACGAAATAGGAGAGTCATGGACGGCACAAGGAAGAGGCGCATACGCAACTGGTTCGCGGGCATCGCGGCCGTCTGTTTTGCTGGTTGGCTCTGCCTTGTCAGCTACGTGAACTGGGCCATGCACCAGCCGCCGGAAGTCTTTGGCCATGTGATGGCGAAGATGCCCCCGCCTGCCTACTTCGTGCTTCCCTTTGAGACTCTCTGGATGCGGGCGCGAAAGGGACAGTTGAATGTCGGTGATACTGCTCCGGACCTCACTGTCAAGAAGCTGGTCGACCATAGCCCAACCAATCTAGCGTCCCTTTGGGCCGACAAACCAGTCGTCCTGGTTTTTGGCAGCTATACGTGACCGCCCTTTCGGCGGGAGGTTCCCGCCCTGAACAAGCTCGCCGAGAAGTACCGCGACAAGATCGGATTCTACGTCGTTTACATTCTTGAGGCGCATCCCACGGACGTGTGGCAGATGCAATCCAATGTGCGCGATAAGGTGCTCTTCAGCAGCCCAATCGATGAGGTAGAGCGCGCTTTCGTTGCCGGCGCGTGCGTGCGCAAGCTGGGCATCAAATTTCCAGCGTTGGTTGATGGCTTCGACAATCGAGTCGAGGGCGCTTATACGGGCTGGCCCGACCGACTCTACCTGATTGGGAGAGGCGGTCGAGTTCTCTATAAAAGCAAGCCTGGCCCATTCGGCTTTCACCCGGAAGATTTGGCACAGGCAATCAAGGCATCCCTTTCGGTGAACTGAATGGCCAGCGTCTGCTGTCGTTTGCGTACCGGTTCGTTCGCCAGATGGAGGGGACAAGCTGAGGCGGAGCAAGAATGGACCACGAAGCGGCGCGTGAGCGACGCCATCCTAAGAAGCCGTCCTCATACATCGGTAGAGAGCACCCTTGGAGCCGGTACAGTCGCAGGCAAACTTCCAACTGGTCGATTTTCTCAAGCAACGTCCGCTCGAATTTGTCGTAGTCCATCCGGTTTACGCGGCGTTCGAAGACTGACCTCTGCACGCGCTGGCCGACCGCCCTTGGAACTGATGCGCTCCCCGTCAATCAAGGCCAGCATAGGGTCAGGTTTACCCTGCTCCTCGACGACCGGAGCGAATTGCCATTTTCCGCCTAAACGGCGATACTATTTGAGGTTGATGGGCTGTCCGTAACTACCCATAAGGCGTGCAGGAACCTTCCTGGACGAGGGGAATACATGCATCCCGGCCTTCGTCGCTGAGGGTCGTTCTGGGATCGAATTTGACCGGAGTGGATAGTAAACTGGAGAGGAAGTCGAAATTGGCGACACAAGTCGCTGATTACAGTGGCGCTATCGTCTAGGGGTTAGGACGTGAGATTCTCAATCTTAAAACACGGGTTCGATTCCCGTTAGCGCTACCAGTCAAGGTTCGCTAAAGCCCGCTAAATCAGCGGGCTTTTCCTTTGCCCGGAAATCCTCTTAGCGCGTGTTTGGTCACAATAGCGCGTCTCGTGGTACACAGTTTGGTACACAGTGCGCCTACAGGCCCACTACGCGCGGGACTGCGGAAACCGCAGCGGATAATCTCCCGGCTTCATGGTTCCGCCTCTCTCTGAGCTTCAAAACGTGCCACTCTCGCCCTTGCCACGTTCATGCGAGCAGCCAGCCATCCCCTCACGGTGTTTTCTTTGCCGGGCGGTATGCAAATGGGCGTCCACGGCTCCAAGGCTTCCGCACTCTCCTCGCGCTGGCGGCTACGCTCTCGGGCGGCTTCGAGCGCTTCTGCAATTCCGGTGCAGTCGAAGGGTTTATCCAAGTCGTCCTCCGCTTCGCTCTCTTGGCGAGCGGCCACCAGAGCACGCGCAGCGGCCCTGGACTGCGGCGAGCACAGCGGGAAGCACCCCAACCCCCATCCCGCCGCTGTTGCGGGCAAGGATGGCCGTCCTGTGCGTTCTGTGCGGGTTTCTGTCATTTGGGACTGTCACCCTCTGTTGCGCCCACGGGTGCCGCCTCAAACCACTTCGGAAGCGTTCCGCTCTGTGCGTATTGTTCAAGCTCCGCTGTGCTCATGCGGTCAAAAAGATCATTCAGGCTCACTTGCTCTGTGCGGTCAATCCACTGCCCCGCCGCGTTGATCTTGCTGTACGCCTGCACAGCCGCCACAACTGCGCTGGCTGTCACGTCCACCTCGCCCGCCTTTTCGATGATCCGCTCCAAGGCCGCCCGGATGTTGCGCTGGCGTCTTTGGAACAGTCCAAGCGCGTGCGCGTGCCTGTAGACGCTGGCTCGGTCCGCCAGCCCGAATTCCTCAGCAATGGCTGCCGGAGACCGCCAGCCAATGAAGGCACCTTCGATTTCCTCTCTTTGCGAATGAGCGCAGATGGAGCAATTCCTCTGGTGCCTTCCAAGGCTTCACGCCGATGCGAGCCGTCACAGAGCCGTCACGTTACGGCTTGGGAAATGCCGCGTTTCACCAGTAACGGCACGGAGTGTGACGGCTGTTACGGCTCTGAGACGAGAAACAAAAGCGGCACGGTAGATTCCTCTTGCATAAACCTATCACGATAGGTAACATCTTCAACATGAAGTGTCCGATTCACAAAGTCGAGCTTATCTGCTACTGTCCCGCTTGCCGTGGAGAGGTGACGACCAAACGCAAGGCCGCATCGTCCCGCGCGAACGGTAAGCTGGGCGGACGGCCCAAGGGCAGCAAGAACAAACCGAACCTGCAAACAGGAAAGGGGAAGGCATGATCTACAAACGCGGCAAAGCCTACTCGTATAACTTCCGGTGGTCCATCCGGCATGAGGATGGGACGGTAGAGAACTTTTGCATCCGGCAGTCCGCCAAGACGCACAAGCGGAAAGAGGCAGAGGATGCGGAAAACGAACACAAGCGGGCGCTGAGGCTTGGCGAGATTCACCCTAACGATCCTTGGCCGAAACCGGCGGCAAGCGCCCCGCCCGTGTTCCGTGCCTTCGCCAAGGAATTCCTGCAATACGCCAAGACGCACACGAAGCCGGGAACGCAGACGTTCTACGGTGTGTGTCTGGATAGGCTCTCGACCTTTGCTGCTATCGCAGATGCCCCGCTGGACGCGATTACGGGCGACGTGGTGAGCCGCTACGCCCGTCACAGGCAAGAGGTGCCGAAGAATTCCGTAATCACCGTGAACGGCGATCTACGCACGTTGCGGCGGGTTCTGCATCTTGCGGTGGAGTGGGGCTGGCTGGACCGCGCACCAGCGATTTACGAATTGCCACAGGCCCAGGGCCGGGATCGCGTGTTGCGGAGCTTTGCGGAAGAGGCAAAGTATCTGGCGAAGGCTTCCGAGAATCTCCGGGATGCTGCGATTCTGGCGGTCGATACCGGGATGCGCCCAAACAGCGAACTCTTCCCGCTGAAATGGGCCGATGTGGACCTAACGGAGCGCCCCGAGTCCCCGCACGGGGTGATTCACTTTCGCCTGCGAGCAAGACGGACAGCGCACAGCGAAGCCTTCCCCTCACGCCAACGCTGCTGAGGTTCTACAGCGCCGCAAGAGGGCGGGAGAGGCAAAGCCATCCCCGTTTGTGTTCGCTGGCGCTGGCATTTCGGGACATATCACGTCTGTACAGCATCCGCACAAGGCAGCCATTGAAGACGCCAAGCTGGAGAGCTTCGAGTTCTATTGCTGGCGGCATACGTTCGGAACCCGCGCCGCACAGTCCGGCATGGACCGCTTTACCCTGGCCCGCCTGATGGGGCATAGCTCGCCTTCCGTGGCCGCCCGGTATTACGTCCACGTCACAGAGACGCACGTTGCCGCCGGGTTCGGGAAGTTTGTCGAGTACCAGACGCGCAATGTAGCTGAGGGATTGGCAGCGGCATTCCCGCAAGCTAGCGGAGCGGTCCAATAGGCCCATTTCGGCTGGCGGGACGCAACTTCAGGAGTGCTGCAAGTGCGGGAGCAGGTCAACGCTGATCCGCTTCCGCTTCTCTATCTGCCAAAGGTCGTACTGGGCCTGCATTCCTAGCCAAACCTCGGGTGCGGAGGTGCCAAAGGCACGGGCAAGCCGCACGGCCATCTCCGGCGACACGGCGGCCTTGCCGTTCAGGACGCGCGACAACGTGACCCGGCCCACGCCCAGATGCTTTGCGGCAGCCGCAACGCTCATCTCTCCGAGATACTCCCGTATGACCAAGCCGGGATGCGGGGGATTGTGCATACGCATATCGCTTTCCTCTCTCAGTGGTAGTCCTGGTAATCGACCAGAATCGCGTCCTCGCCTTCAAAGTGTACTCGACGACCAGCCCTGGACCTCGCTCGCCGGAGGCTGCCTGGCCGCATCAATATGGATGACCGCGGCTTAGCGAGCGCGGAGATCCCACTCCGAGAGATCCCTTTTCAGAGAATGCGGGGGGGAATGTAGGATACGATCTTGAAATATGACGCCTTCTCCGGATTCGTGCCAAGACCAGGAAGAACAATCCAAGAGCCAAGCGGAGCCTGTCCGTTTGGTGCGCGGAATGGGGCTTCTGTATGCGATGTCCGTCAACATGCTGCAGATGCTGGGCATCGGGCCCTTCATCACCATGGGCATTATCCTCTCCGCCATGGGAGGTCCGCAGGCGCTCCTCGGTTGGATCGTGGGGGCTTTTGTTTCCGTCTGCGACGGGCTGTCTTGTGCCGAACTGGCTGCCGCGCTGCCCGGCGCGGGAGGGCCGTATCTCTATCTCCGCGAAGCCTACAATCGTGACACGTGGGGACGCTTGCTTTCTTTTCTTTTTATCTTCCAGACCATACTGGTGGCGCCGCTTTCGATCTCAGCGGCTTGTGTCGGATTTGCCGAGTATGTACAATATGCAATCCCGCACCTCACCCGTACCGAGGTCAGCTTGACGGCGGTGGCCGCCTGCGTGTTCGTCACCTTCCTGTTGTTCCGGCCCATCGGCACGATCGGCAAACTGTCTGTCATCATCTTGACCATCGTGATCGGGGCCATGCTCTGGGTGATTGGCGCCGGATTGATCAACATGCACGTCAAAATGGCGTTTGATTTTCCCCCCGGCGCATTCCACTTATCCACCGGCTTCTTTTTTGGCATGGCCAGCGCCACGTTATTTGCCCTCTATAACTACGGGGGATACAACACCATTACCTACCTGGCTGGCGAGGTGCGCAATCCCACCAAGAACATTCCCCGGGCCATCGTCCTTTCCATCCTTGCCGTTGCGGTTTTCTATGTTTGCATGAGTGTGGCGATCATTGGCGTCATCCCGTGGAGGAAGGCGGAAGTGTCGCACGCCATCGTCTCTGATTTTATCGGCCAGCTCTACGGGCCCGTGGCCGGAACCGTGATGACCGTGCTCATTCTCATCGCGGCCCTGGGAAGCATCTTCATGATGATTCTGGGCTATTCCCGAGTGCTTTACGCCTCCGGCGAGGAGGGCACGTTCATCAACGCTTTCGGGAAACTGCACCCCAAGGGACGTTTCCCGACGGTCGCACTCCTGGTCTTGTGCGGGCTCTCCATTCCGCTCTGTTGGTTTCCCATCGAGAAGCTGATCGCGGCGATGATGGTGATTCAGATCATCTTCCAGTTCATCCCGCGCAATGTGGCGGTGTTCGCCATCCGCAAATATCGCAAGGACATTCACCTGCCTTTCAGAATGTGGCTCTATCCCTGGCCAGTCGTCATCGCTACCCTGGGATGGATCTACGCGGCCGCCACACCGGACCAGCGCGGCTATTTCGTCTGGGCGGCGGTTCTGCTGGTCTGCGGCGTCGCTGCTTACCTGCTGCGAAGCCGCAGCATGGGAGAATGGCCCTTCGCGCGGAAGATAGATTCTCTCTGATCGAGGAACGTCTCCGCCGCTGAAGACCGCTGCGCATCAACACGTTAGCAGCATGCGCTCACCTTTACAGGACTTCCCCCACAAATTTCTGGGCTTGGAGCGTAATCGCAATAGAATGAGCGTCATGTCCTGAACGGGAAGTGGCAGGGGCGCGATGAGTGGTAGAAGGGATTTTCCGCCCGGAAAATTCTTCCCACGGAGACGCCGCGTCAACGATAGCAAAGTCCGTTCCCGTTTGAAAGCCCAACTGTCGAAATGCACGTCGGAGTTGTGCGGCGGCCTGTCGAAGCCGCTCGGCAAGTTTGTCGCGCAGATGCTCTACGGCATCCAGTAGAGCGATTGTCGCGTAACTTGAAGCACGCACCTTCCC
>JAJZGF010000196.1 GCA_021805025.1 Acidobacteriota bacterium | reverse complement strand
TCTCCAACTCTTGCTGAAAGAAGAGCCTGCGCTGAGAAGCTTCCGAAATGGCGAGATGCTGAGACAGATCGCGAAACTCGTCGACATAACCATTGGCAAGTTCCGCGGCGCGCTGTGGATTGCTGTCCTCGACGGAGATGTGGATCATGCCGTCTTTGCCGTTGCCGTCTACGGTCGTACGGCCCTCGAATGCCTTGCGGGCGTCGGAGAGATAGCGTGCATGATACTCCTGCATCAGGCCGAAGTGCTGCACCATGGCATCCTCAACTGTGCGGCTCTGCAGCATGGCGACGAACATATCGTTGGGATTTTTGAGGCCAAGACTGCCACCTGCCAGCGCAGCCATCCCTCCAAGATTGCCAAGCTGGGAGGCCAGTGCTGCGCCCATGGACGTGTTCTGCTGGGGTGGCAGCAGGGAAATGGTTGCGGTGTAGCGCTTGGGTAGCAGGAGGGAAACAACCACTGCGGCGATGGCAAAGACTGCTGTAACCCAGAGTATGGTGCTCTTCCTCTCCGCAAGAACGATCATAAGATCGAGCAGTGAGATTTCGGCTTCTTCCGTTGTACCGCATGCAGCACCTGACATGGCGGGTGGAATACCACGCTGCTCATTCGGATTGGAAAGCGGAGTTTCAGTTGTCATCGGATTCCTGACAGATTGTGCTGTGGAGCGTATCCAGCCGTCGTGACTACGAGGGCTGGATACGCTCCATAGCCTGCTATAAAAGTACGCCCATCAACGCAAAGCCCATACCAAGGTTGGAAATGATCTGTGACCACTGGATTACATTGCGCATGGAGGACGGCTTGAGATTCTTCTCTGGCACCACGATCGTATCGCCCGGATACACTCGCACATTATCAAACTTATTGTTCCAAAGGCCTCCGCCCAAGTCGCTGCCGACGACCTCACCATCGGCCCGGATGAGGAACTCATGCTTTCGGTCAGAGTCCTGGTTCGGGCCGCCAGCCAGTTGCAGATACTCTCCAGCCCTCCGACCTTGCGTGAACAGAAAAGAATTCTGATCGTACACCGCTCCCACCACGTTGACGGTGGCTGGAGTTGACGGCACTATGAATTGGTCATCATTCTCCATGGTGATGTCGGGCAGGCTGTCGATGCCGCTGCTGTCGGGTTTAAATCTAAGCACAATGCGGCCAGTAGCTTGAATCTGTCTCAGACTTGCAAGCAGTTGTTGTTCGCTGGCTTGGGAACCTGCGGCGGCGGTCGGATCCTGTGCGGAACTTACCGCGGAAGCCGCCGTCGCTAGATTGCCACGCTGGATTTCCATGCTCAGGTTCTGCACGTATTCATCGATTCTTGCCTGCTGCATGCGGCGAGTTGACTCCCGCGTGTATTCAGAGGCATACAGGTATGCATTCGGCGTGAGGCCGCCGGCCCGCTCTACCAAATGGCGGAACGTCTCTCCGGGCTGCACGGTGTACACGCCGGCGTGGACAAACTCACCACTCAGCGTGACCAGTTTTGTCTGCTCGGCGATGGGCACATGAATGTCAGCCTCCGAGAAGATGGTCACCACGTCGCCTGCCTGCAGATCAAGGTCCTGCGACGAGTCGTGCTGGAGCACGAGTTTGCCTAAATCAAACGGAACCAGCATGGTCTTCAACGTCTTGGGATCGAGCCGTTCAATGACCGCATAATCCCAGTCGATCTCTGCGGCAAGTTGGCGAACTTCGGTGCGTTGCTCAGGCGCTGGAATGCCCGATGAAAATCCTGCCTGTTGAGCAGCGAGCGAAGAACTGCCCGCGCGCTGCTGTGCACTCAGGGGCTGGCCCCCGATCATTCCGGGCTGGCTCTGTACCATTCCAGATTGGGTTTGCTGCAATGCAGCCTGGTTCTGTCCCACCCCGTATTGAGTTGGTGTCGATCCACTCTGGTCTTGCAGTATTCCATTTGGCCCCTGTTGCGACGCAGTCTGGTTCGATCGACTCATCTGCGATGGGATGAGAGTTTTGAGTGTGATGGGGGTATTGTCTGCGGGCTGACGCATATACGTTAGCCCCTCAGAAGCCTGAAACTCCGGAGCGGGCAACCCGAGTTGGGCCCGCTTCCACCAGTAGTTCCTCGTGATCAGCGAGTCCTTGTCCGGAATTAGATCACTGAGGTGCATGCCCGGATGCCACGCAAAGCGACCAGGGTTGGCAAGATTACCGCGCAGGATGACGGTCTGCTGATACATGGGAACGATCGAGAAGATACGAATCAGATCGCCGTCGGCCAGTGGGGTCTTTAATCCTCTTGTGTCGAAGGCCACTTCCATTGCTTGCCGGTCGTGGTGGTCCTGAATTCGTTCAATCGAGATGCGTGCTTCCTCAGCCACCGCTGAGACGCCACCGGCATCTGCGATCAGGTTGTCCAATGCTTCCCCGGTTCGCAACTCGTAGACGGCAGGATTCCGGATGCTTCCGGTAATCGCAACCTCGGCCCCGACGGGCGGGATGAAGATCACGTCACCCGGCAGTAGCTTCACATCTTTTGATTTGTCTCCGTGAGCGAGCAGCGCATAGAGATCAAAGCTCGCTACCGTTTCACTCCCTCGCCGCAGTTCGATGTTCCGCATCGAACCTTGAATCGAGGGGCCACCGCTGGCAAAGACCGCATCCACAAGGGTACTCAGTGAACTCACTGTATACACGCCCGGCCGTCGTGCCTCGCCTGCCACGTACACTTGGATCGCCCTGATCTGACCGATATCTGCCGTCAGATCGAAGTTGCGGTAAACCCGTCCGATGGCCGAGCGCAAGTGACCATCAAGCGCTGAAAACGGCATCCCTGCGACATGCACCGGACCCACCTGTGGCAGGTACACTTCACCGGAGCGGTCCACCTGCACGTTGGATTGGAAGTTCACCTGTCCCCATACCCGTATGCGCAGTTCGTCGCCCGGCCCGATCACATAATTGGATGGAACCGGCGTCATGTTCAGTGGCGCAAATGTGGACGGCACGTTGTGAAACAACTCTGTGCCATAGATTGGAAGAATCTGGCCTGTGGTCGACGCAATAAACTTCTGGAACTCGGTAAGGGGTTCCGGTGGAAGAGGCGCTAGTTGCGCCTGAATTTGTGCTGCACCCTGCCGCGCTGGCAGACCTATGTCGGAGTAGTTGCTGCTTGGATTCTGCGATGGGGCCCCATACCCTCCCGGCAACGCAGTGGACGTCTGAGACCCGAGCAGGGAATTGCCTGCTCCCTGGTTTTGCGTTGAGCACTGCGGGGAATTGGCCTGCATCGGATCCGTGCAATCGGTTGTGCTTGAACTCTGCGGGCTATTTGAGTAACCGGACTGGAACGGCTGCCGTCCCCACATGATGGACGTCGCCGACAGCATCAGGAGCGGAACCCAAAGCCGCCTCATCGTTCGGGGAGTCGAGACGAAGCTACAACGGGTAGTACCGGTGCCAAATGCTCTGATGCACCTTCCGAAACTTGAGTCACTCATTTGTTCAAAGTCTACCATGCGGCCGAACGCGACATCCCTCTGTATTTCCCGTGATAGTAGACAAAAGTGCAATTGCAACCAGCGCAAATCGTAACAGCAACCATGTCTCCATACGCCTGCCACTTGCTCTACGCACAGGCGCATTTGTAAGCCACTGGCTATTTCCAAGGTGGAGTTCGAAAGCCACCTGTCCCTCGCGTCATCATCCGTACCATGACACGAAGCAGGCGTCTCGTCCCCGATTCCCCCAACCCTCTGAACCTATAGAAAATTTTTCGCGTCCTAATTCATCGACGGAGTGATCGATGCAGCGGACAATCGTCCAAGCGAAGACTGTGGGAGGTGCGCGCATGAGCCGAGCCGTGCGGCGGATCGCGGCGGCGGCGTTACTCGCGTTTCTGGGCGGAGTTCGATTGGCCGCGCAGACCCGTTCAATCGATCCCTACAGCCTGCCGATGGTGCAGGCGGCGTGCGGTGCCGAGGGCGGGAATCCGCCGCTGGCAATGTCTGGAGGCCGCATTGTGGCCTCCGCGATGAAGCCTGGAATGGCACGTGTGTATGTGATCACCGAGACGCGGGCGCTCTTTGGCTCGCGAGGCCAAACGGTTAGATTGGGGATGGATGGAAGCTGGTTCGGCGCGAACCGCTCCTACACCTACGGCTACAGCTTTGTGGATGTCACTCCCGGCGTGCATCATCTTTGCGTCTCAGCGAAGGTGAGAGGTGTGCTGCCCCACACTTCGACCGCGGTCACGCTGACGCGCGTGGACGCAGCAGCAGGGCAGACGTACTACTTCTACAACCGATGCACGTGGCTGGTCGGACCCCTCACATTACAGCCGATGAGCGCGGAGGACGGTGCCATGTATCTTCAGGCGCTTCCCTCGTCAAACATCCCGAAGCTATGGAAGACGGCGGCCGCGCAGGCGGCTTGTGGAGCCGATCCAAACCAGATGCCGAGCGATCCACCGCCCCCGCCCAAGCTGCCAGGGCCTCCGGCCGTGGGGAAGGCGCTGGTGTATTTCTTCTCGGGTGTTCCGCAGTTTGGCGGCCACAAACTTTCAGACCTTTTATTCCCGGGGCCGCAGTCTGGCGGCTTCCTAACGCCAATACACGTTGGAGTGGATGGAAACTGGGTCGGCCAGACGCAGATGCGATCCTATCTGGGCGTGCAGATGTCTCCGGGATTGCACCGCCTGTGTACTGCCACCAAGTTGATTCCAGGCATGAAGCCTACGCTGCACGTGGGCCGCCTCAATGTCGTTGCGGGCCAGACCTACTTTGTAGACGCCACCATGCTGCAGCCAGTGGAGCACGGATTGGCGATGGTGTGGCTGCGACGGATTGCAGCGATGCCGAAGTCGGACGAGCCGGACCTGAAGGCCTTGAGGCGATGGAGCCGGACAAACTTTCCTGCCTCGTCCGACGAACTTCGTGCCTGCGGAATACCATCAGCAGACAGCACGGCAGCAGCCCCGACGATGGCCTCATCGATAGCCCCGTTGACGGGTGGAGCGCCTCCGGCCTCGCAGGTCTTCTTTCTGTTGAAGTCGGGCATCAAGCGGCTGCACAGACTCAATGCGGTGAATGTGGGTCTTGATGGCCACTGGGCAGCCTCGCTGCGGAGCACCTCGTGGGTGTCGCTCCCGGCCGCTGCGGGCCAGCATAACGTGTGCGTCCACATCGGCTTGGGGTCGAGACGAAGAGCCCAGTGGTTCTCGCCCGATTCCACCCTGTTTCTCGACTCCGTCGATGCGAAGGCCGGTACCAGTATTTACTTTGAGAGTCAGTTAGCCATGGACGAAAACGTTGATTTCTTCGCGACCGGTCGACTGGACCCTGATGAAGGGGCGCTGCTACTGGCGTACCTTCCGCGTGCTGACAAGCTTCATCCCTGAATACGTCGGCCGCGGTAGACCCCTCATACTGGCAATCTTCCGCTACCCGAGGGTGGGCATGGTCGTATCAACGCCACTGCGGATGCCGGCAGGCCAGCGGGCGGTGATAGTTTTTAGGCGCGTATAGAAGCGGACGCCTTCGGGGCCGTAGATGGCGTGGTCCCCGAACAGCGAGCGCTTCCATCCACCGAAGCTATGAAACGCCATTGGAACCGGGATAGGGACGTTGATGCCGACCATGCCGGCCTGGACGCGACGGGCGAAGTCGCGGGCTGTATCGCCATCGCGCGTGAAGATGCTTGTTCCGTTGCCAAACTCGTGGTCGTTAATGAGTTGAAGTGCAGTCTCGAAGTTATTAGCACGAACGACGCCGAGAACCGGGCCGAATATCTCTTCCTTGTAGATCCGCATGATGGGCTTGACATGGTCGAAGAGCGTCGCACCAATGAAGAAGCCATCTCCCTTTGGCAGTGCGGTGTTGCGGCCGTCAACTACGAGTTTGGCTCCTTCATCCGTGCCTAGCTGAATGTAGCTGGTCACACGATCGAGGTGGGCTCGGGTGACAAGGGGACCGAGGTCAGACTCACCGCTGACAGCATTTTCTGCTCCGTCGCCAATGCGCAGATCGGCGATGCGGGATTGGAGTTTAGCCATGAGGGCGTCGGCCGTGTGCGCTCCTACGGCGACTGCGACACTAATAGCCATGCAGCGCTCGCCTGCCGAGCCGTATGCGGCCCCAACGAGTGCATCGGCGGCCTGGTCAAGGTCTGCATCGGGCATAACGATCATGTGGTTCTTCGCGCCGCCTAACGCCTGGACGCGTTTGCCCGTTGCGGTCCCCGCGCGGTAGACATACTCGGCAATGGGAGTTGAGCCGACGAAGCTGACTGCGGCGATGCCGGCGTGGCCCAGAATTGCGTCGACAGCTTGCTTGTCGCCATGCACTACGTTGAAGACGCCATCGGGGAGTCCGGCTTCCTTGAGCATCTCGGCTAGTA
>JAJZGF010000195.1 GCA_021805025.1 Acidobacteriota bacterium | reverse complement strand
TCGAGGGCATCCTCGCCTGGGTCACCTCGCCTCAGACCAACGGGTTCCTGGAGGCCATCAATGGGCTCTTCCAGGCGGCCAAGCGCAAGGCCCGCGGATACGGCCGGTTCCGTACCATCCGCATGGTTATCTTCATGATCGCAGGCAAGCTCGACTTCTCCCGCATCAACCCTTACGTCGCGGCGTAACCCACTCGCTTTTCAACAGAGCCAGTCTTTGCTACCTGCGGCCAGTGGGTGCGCTTCCATGCGTGGATTTTCTGCTCGTCACGCTCGAGCGCGCGGCGCTCTGGCTTTTGGCAACTGACACCCAGCTCATGCAGGAGCCGCGCGACATGACTGCGGTGGAACTGGACCTGACAGTGCTGCTCGATCAGGGTGCCCTCTCGTCGGGTAGTCCACAGCTCGGTGTTAAAACCATTGCCGCTCGCACCTTTCAGCAGCAGCCTGCCGAGCTTCTTACGTTGTCTACCCGTCAATGCTGACGGTCGACCAGGAGAGAATCGCACCTGCAGCGCTTCCTCCCCCCCGCTCTCGGCGGCATCCCGCCAGCGCATCACCGAGCACGGCGCCACCCCAAGCATGCCACCGACCTCTTTGAGCGACAAACCCTCATCCAGCAGTTGCAACGCCTGGCGGCGGCGTGCTTCCATCAGCTCGGCAGAAACCTTCGGTCGCGACACGTGCGTGCTTCCCCTTGGGAACTGCGACCACTATTGCATTATTTACGAGACAGTCAATAACGTGACCTGTGCAGAGTTTCCATAGACCGGAACACGTCGACTACACCGCAACTGGCATCCAAACACGAACCAGAAATCGCATTTGGCTCATCGAGATACGGCCGCTGTCACGACAATTTCTACCAACACATCCGGCGCTCCCATCGTGCATTGAGCCGTCGCTCGGGTTGGGGCAGAGTTTGGAGCTGTCCAGGCGTCCCAGATCTCGTTCATCCCGGCAAAGTCCTTCGCTATATCCCTTATCCAAATTTGGGCAGACAGCAGGCGACTCTTCTCAGTACCTGCTTCAGCCAGAAATCTTTCGATCTTCGCAAGCACCTGCTGCGTTTGTCCTCGAATGTCTTGGCTACGATCGTCTGCGGTCTGTCCACCGACGAATACAATTCCATTGTATACCACGGCACGACTTCGTCGCTTATCAGTCGAAATTCGTTCAATTTTGCTCATTGCATTACCTTCTGTTGATATGTCTCAATTTTCGTCGAAGTCACTCCATGAGTTCACTAAGCAGCACCGGCTTGATTGGTGGCCGGACGCGATAGTATCCGATGTCAGCGGGCCCAACACCGCGGGCGCTTGAGATGATCTCTGTAACCGTTAGGCCACAAAACCGACCCTGGCACAGTCCCATTCCGCAGCGACCGAATGCCTTCGTCTGATTTGGACCCAAGCAACCAAGTTCTACGTATTCACGTATTTGCCCCGCTGTAACCTCCTCACACCGGCAGACAATTACGTCATCGCGACCTGGAATGCGGAACTCGTCCAATGGTCGGTACAGAACATCTAGAAATGACCGTATATGAAGATGCTGTCGCAACTCGCGCTGAAGGACCGCCAAGCGACGCTCGATATCCGATGCCACTCCGAGTTGCTTTCCGATCTCAAGGGCGGTCAGGCGACCTTGAATTGCAGACGCTCGCGCACCCACGATGGCTCGACTGTCTCCGGCAACATAAATTACAGCTTCTCCGATCCGCCCCCAGGCGTCAGTGACCGGCTCCCAGCACAGTTGCTCTGGACTCCAGCGATGCGCTGCACCGATTGACCAACTGAGCTGTGTATTTGGAACAACGCCCTGATGCAGCAGTACCAGCGATGCCGGAATACGTACTGCACAACCGCGATGACTAAAAGCCAGACCCTCAGCTCTACCATTGCCCTGAACAGAAAAGTTACTGCATCCCGTATACCAGGCCGCACCGGACTGCCGAAGCGCAGTACGCAGTTTCAATCCCTTCACAAGATCACGCCACCCACGGAGCGCGCCGCCAATGTGACGCGTGGCCCGCAGATACGCAGATGGCGAGGTGGTATCTACAAACGCCCGGATCTCAATTCCAGCCCGAAAATACTGCCAAGCTAGCAAATATAGCAGAGGACCACAGCCCGCAAGGACAACTGATCCTGTCGGTATTGCGCCGGCGCTCTTCAAGAGAATTTGCGCTGCGCCAGCTCCCATAACTCCTGGAAGAGTCCAGCCGTCAATTGGGAATGGCCGTTCCATGGCACCAGTAGCGATGAGGACGAACCTTCCGGTCACCTTCCGTGATTTACCATTTATTACATAGTCTACAGTGCCGTCTGAAGACAAATTCCAAACTACAGCGCCACCCAAATGTGTTGCGCCGCTTACTCTAAAATTGGCCGCAAGTTCTCGTCCGGCCGCATAGTCGTCGCCCAGGATGTTGGTGCGAGGCAATGATGCTACTTCTATGCCTCGATAGATCTGCCCACCCACTGCTGCCTGCTCATCGAGCATCAACACGGACAGCCCGAGCGAACGGGCCTCACAAGCCGCGGCCATTCCCGTGGGACCAGAGCCAACAATAACAAGGTCCGCGATTTCGACAGTCATAATTCGTCCTTGATGTTGATAGCACTAGCTCCAAGTTGACGCCGCACCCGCATCCCGTCTTGTACAGATATCAGGCAGCTCTGGCGGGCTGGAAACTCGTTGATTTCGACGAGACACTCAAAGCATGCTCCCATCATGCAGTAGGGCGCCCGCGGCGCCTGACCAACTACGCTCGATCGAAAGTCAGATACACCATTTGAGAGTAACGCCGCAGCAACGCTGATGCCGGCCGGAACCGTCAAATTCCTTCCTTCGAATGCAATCGTCACCATGTCGTGCCCGGACGACTCCGGAATTGAGAACAATGCATTAGTAGTCATAGAAGAAACTTCACTTTGAGTTAGCGAATCGATCGCCATTGAAGACACCAAAGTCAGGTGGTCTCTCCGCCATTCCGCTCATCCAAGCGCCTATTACGAAGCAATGCACAGATGCCAGGGAGACGCCGCTGTGAGAAGTGGCGATAAAAGCGCCTGGACAGGAACTTGACTCCTGGTAGATCGGGTAACCATCAGGAGTGAGCGGCCGCAAGGCTCCCCATGCCCGTACTAAGCGAGCATACGCCAGGGCGGGAAATGTAGTAACGGCACGACGCGCTAGCCATTCGATTCGCTCGGTGCTCGTGCCGTCATTAAATCCAACGTCTTCAGACGTGGATCCCACCTGAACGCTGCCTTCCAAAGTCTGCCTGAGCTTATTCATGGGATATCTGAGAAATGGCTTAAGCCTCTCTGTAATGAGAACTTGTCCGCGCGTCGGAAATACAGGAGCGTTGAGTCCGAGTTGCGGAGCTAAGCGCGCATTACCGAGACCTGCGGCCAAAACAATTCTAGTACTTTTCCAGCTTCGTCCATCGCCTGAGAAAGTCTCGAATTCCTGCTTCTCAGAGTCAAATCGAATTCTTGCAACCTCGACGCCTGAGATCACTTCAGATCCCCTGCAAATAATGCCCGCGTGCAACGCACGCAATAGCATTAGCGGGTTCGCGTGGCCGTCCATCGGGCAGAAACTACCACCAACTACTGCTTGCCCGATGCCCGGCAAATACTGCACAAGCTTAGATCTGTTCATGATTTCGAAGGGGACTTCACCGCCGTGTTGATTGACGTTCTCCAAGAGGGCACAGCGTGCCTTCATCTCGGCATCGCTGAATCCCAACCAGAAGCCTCCCGGCTGCTGTAGCCCTGCGTCGACACCCGTCAGCTGCAAGAGCTCCTGTTGCAACGCCGGCCACCGGGTGACAGCGTCGCGGCTCCATCGCGCATAACGCGGCAATTTGTGGCCCTTACTTTGCACCCAGACCAGTCCAAAATTTCCTCGGGAGGCGCGGAAGGCAGTATCGCCTTGGTCGAGAACTCGAACATGAATTCCAGAGCGGACAGCGCCATACGCTATCGCGGCACCGACGAGCCCCCCTCCGATCACGGTAAGTGACTGGTTACCCACGAAGACCTCCGTCACCTGTAGTCGTATTTCGTAATTGCACAGAATACATGCATCAATTGGGCGTTAGGAGGCAGAAGTGCGCTCGTATCCAATCATTGTTTTAAACCCCAAGCAAGCTGAGCGTCGGCCACGACGTTCGTGGTGAGCAGAGAGACCGGTTGCAACAAGACGATTGATCGACGTCCGAGACAAGAATCGCCCACAGAATTCAGTCGACGACGACGTGTTTAGTCTCCCTGGGCCCGAGACAGTCTCGCAATAGACGTGCGTCACCACTAGAGTTGCGGTCAGGTTGTTTAGAGTTATCACGTGCACTGTAAGTCTCTCATTTCCGCAAGAAACTTTCGGCTACGCCGAACATCCGAATTTTACGGGCATCGTTGTGCGGGACCCGACAGAGGAACAATTGCTCAATCACGGACGCTATTTCCTATCAAACACACGAAGCGCGCATTCCATCGTCCTAAAATTCAATCCGCTACACGACGTTGAGTCAGACATTCCAGTTGATTGCGTCCGCAATCGCGCCGCATCGTTCGCTCAAACTTCAGACCGCCATGCCGACGACATCGGACTCCGTCTGGCACATTGCCCGGTCATCGCTGAGAGAGCTTAGAAGCGCCCTCTGAATTCGTCCAACGTCAAAAGTATCAGAGACTATTTCTGCAGGTTATGCCCTCAACAGGATGGACTTGTCGCACTAAAATGGCAGTTTGAAGTCTTTGATTGACGCTTGAGCAGCGTCGGATCCTAAGATAGAATTCTCGCAAGATAATTTCATGTGACACCTTCGCTGTTGTCTCTTTCCGTTGTCTCAACTTCAGTCGTTCATGCGCCACTCAGTCTGACACTTAGCGGCCGTAGCGCTGCTCTTGCGAGGACCATCTAATCATCTGCTGAGAAACGGCCTAAAACGTCGGCATGCATGATGGTCAGTAACGAGCGAAACGTTTCATACGTGCCCCAGGTACCTGGAATGCCGGAACGTGTCAATGAGAGTGAAGTGCGACGAGAGTCGCTAAGGAGGTGCTTACTTGGGTCTTCGTGATTCCGTGTGGGTAGAAAGCGGAGTTCGATGATGTGAAAACCACTTTATTCACCGGATCAAAGGCCAGTGGCGGGCAGGCGGAAATTTGGCATGATGGGCGGATGCCAAGAACCCGCAAGGCGCGTCGCCTGGTCGATGCATATGAGGTGGCTGCGGCTTTTCGGGCAGGGGTGTAAGTGGAAATCTACAGGTGCAAAATAGCAACCGGAGGACAGAGATCCATGAAGAAACCAAGATGAAACCACTCGGCGTCGTTCAAGGCGCGAGTGGCCCTGGAGGCGATCCGGGGTGAGAAGACGGTGGCGCAGATCGCGGCGCACCACGAGGTCCATGCGACCCAGGTGACGGCCTGGAAGACGGAGCTGCTGGAGAACGCTGCGGCGATCTTCGGCGGGGATGTGCTGGCCTCGGACGGCAAGGAGCGTATCCGGGAGCTGCAGGCGAAGATCGGCGAACTGACGATGGAGAACTCCCTTTCATATGGTCCTCTACCTGTCAACAAGCAAATAGAACACCCATCGTGGGGGCCACCCACCCCCACGATCCGGATCGTCTGACGAATGAGTAACGCGGCGAGCGAGCCAGTTGTCGACGATGGATCAAGCGCATATTCCCGCATTGGTTAGCGGCATTTCAATTTTCGTCACGGGGCTGCCTCTCTCTTAGATCGGAGATCATCGTTACGTCACGATGCTCACAAAAAAATCTCTAAGATTCCCCTATCGCGCCCGTTCATCGCGTTACCGATTCGCCAGGGTCTGTGGATACAAAACGTCCTATTCAGAACTGCTTACAGCAACTTGCCGCCCGATATCCCAGATAAAACCACGCAGCTCTTGAGCGATCGCCGCGGTCACCTTGTTGTGATGAACGCCGCGGGCCCGCAGCCGGCGAAATATCGCACAAAGCCGAATCTGGGCCTTCCATGAGGTTGCCACGATGTGCTGCGGCTGCCCTTCGAGTCGCGGCTGCAGCGATTGGCCAATGCGAGCGGCAAAGCGATAATTCCATGCCGCTTCAACCAAGATGCGCCGGACGTGCGCATTGCCGGTCTTAGTGAGCCCGCCACGGTGGCGTGTTGGCCCGCTCGAATGCTCCCTCGGGACCAGGCCGAGATATCCCATCAATTGGCGAGGATGGGGGGAGCGGCGCAGATCGCCGAGTTCGGCGATAATGGTCACGGCGGACAGCAAGTCGATGCCGCGCAAGGTCATCAGCGCCTGGACCACCGGCAACGAGCGCCACGACTGAACCTGAGTTCGCAAAGCCGT
>JAJZGF010000040.1 GCA_021805025.1 Acidobacteriota bacterium | reverse complement strand
GAGCCGCGCGACTACCGGGAATGGCTTGCTGCAAGCGAGCGCCCGCCGGTGCATCTGCTGCGTCTGCTGCCAGATGAAGCGATGCAGGCGAAACCGATTGAGCGAACGGCAGAAGCCACCCTCTTTGACGATCCTGCGTGAAGAAATGCTGGATAGAGTGCTTTGCTGTCACCGAATATGGTGAAATGCTGCCACTGCCGGAATGGGCTGAAAGGCAGGAGTCTCCGCTGGTCCACCGGGCTGAGGCCTCCTGCCCGGAGGTGTTTACCAAGTGGTCATCCTGGGCGCTACGCTCACGCTTTCGAACAGCCATTCAGCTGTGGGCGGGGCCTGGAAATGCCGCAGAAAAGGCGCAAAACCTCGAAGTCCAGGGCGAAGAGCCTTCAAAGGTCAGCATGGCCGACAAACCACTCAGAGCCTCTAAAAGTGCACGTGACTACAGCTCACTGAAATGCGTCGGCCTGTCAACCGCCGACTTGAACGAACACTTCGAAGCCCATTACGGCACTCGTCATCTGCAAGACGGATTGACAAGCAGGATGAATCGGCGCTACAGTCGTTTATCGATATATCGATAAACGAGGAACAATGCCAAAACGAAAACTTGACCCGCTACCCTCCGCCGCATTCCAGATTATGCTTGCTCTCGCTGATGGTGATCTGCATGGATACGCAATCATGCGGCAGGTCGAGGAGCAGACCGGTGGGCGTCTGCGTCTCGGGCCCGGAACCTTGTATGGTTCGATTCAGGCGCTTCTGGAGGGGAAGTTGATCGAGGAGGTTGAACGACCCGAGGACACTGAAGTGCACCAAGAGCGCCGTCGCTACTACAGGTTGACCGCAGTCGGCCGCAAGCTAGCCCGTTCGGAGGCCGAGAAGATGGCCGATGTTTTGCGCGTCGCGCGAACCAGGAAGATCCTGAGGGGGGATTATGTCTGAGAAGATGTATATCCGTCTGCTTCGACTGTATCCGCCGAGGTTCCGCCAGGAATACGAAGAAGAGGCTCTGCAATTGATTCGGGACCGCCTCGGCGAGGAGGCGGTCTTCTTCAAAAGGGCCCGTCTCTGGTGGGATCTCGTGACGGACCTCTTAGTCGGACTCCCGCAGGCGTACCGGAACTCGTATGCGACGACAGAGACAATGATATTTTCGCCGAATGCTGATGGGGTTCCGTCCTTCAGAGTTCTGGACATGGAACCGCTACGGCGTGGATCTATCCTCGTCGGTACCACCGTATCGCTGACCGCGATTGCCGCTTTTGGATTTGTGCTGAGCCGGCCAATCGCTTACCTGCCCATCTCAGGTTCGAATGGACGGATGTCTCCGATCGAGTCAGTGCTTGAGCGTCTCAATCGACCGACAACATCTGACACGGCTGTAAGCGGCGCCCAGGAGGCTGCCGAGTCCGGCTCAACGGGAGGACGCGAACAACAGCCACGACCTTGGCCGGCAGCAGCCGCGAGCGCATCAAAGCCGGAAACGCCAGCACTGCGATCGGAGAGCAAGAGAGGGGTTAGCGAACAGGATCAAGTTGTTCCCATTCGAACCCAGAATTCGAATGAACATTCCTCGTATCTGATGAAATTGCACGTACCGTCCAAGGCCATGTTGGAAAACGTAATTCGGCGAATTCTTCCCATAGATGGGAATGTGCTTGCGAATGGCCAGACAACAGATCTTACGACCTCAAGCGGTAACTCCTACCCCCTCAAAGACCGCGGTCAGAGTCTGATTCCGTCAGGACAACCCCAACTCCAGAACGCCTCCAGCGCAATGATTCGGTTGTTTCAGACGCACGACATCGTGATGTTTGGCGAAGTCCATGACAGCGAACAGGAGTACGAGTGGCTCTGCAAGCTGGTAAAGACTCCGGGATTTGCGGGTCACGTGGACGACATCGTTGTGGAATTTGGAAATGCACTTTATCAGAAGACTGTCGATCGCTATGTTGCCGGCGAGGATGTCCCGTTCGATGAGGTTCAGAAGGCATGGCGCAACATGGTGGCGGACGCTGAACCTGTCTCTCCCGTATATGGTTGGCTCTACAAGGCAGTGCGCGAGGCCAACATGAAACATCTCGGCAAGCGCGGCATTCGGTTGGTGATGGGGAGTCCCCCTGGCGATTGGAGCAAGATCAAGGACTCCGCTGACCTGGCTCCATACGAAGCCGAGCGGGGGCAGTGGTATGCACAGGTAGTCAAAGAGGAAGTACTGGCAAAGCACCACCATGCATTGCTCATTATGGGAGCGGGGCACTTTCTTCGTGGACATGACCAAGCTCTGCAATTCGAGCTTGCAGCGCAACAGCATCGCGTCGTACCAATCGACAGGGCGCACCTTGGTCCTGGCTACATCGAGAGAGATCTTCGTGCTGCCGGTTCAAATCCTTATCTCATCGTCTTCGGAACGAATACGATCGACAACCGGGGAGATGTAGATAAGCGCCTTGATTCCTGGCCAGCGCCAGTAATTGTCCCACTTTCCGGAAATTGGGTTGGTGCGCTTCCGGCACAACCTGTCATTTCCGGGGGCCATGCACCAGCCATACCACTCACCCTTGCTGATCAGGCCGATGCATTGTTATACGTTGCCCCATGCAGTGCCCTGGAGACCATCTACCTGTCAAAAGCAGACCTTGATGGCACAACCTACGGACAAGAGGTGATCAGGCGGGACATGATCCTGTTGGGCCATCCAGTGACTTTTCGGTATGGCGCGCTTCCACAATGCGTGCAGCCGCAACAGGTGTCGCGCTAAGACTTCCGTGTGATCGAAGACTATCTCTCCCCAATTATGAGCTACACGATTTTGTCGCGGCTGAGGCCGGCCGTTTGCTAGGTAAGTAGATGATTTAAAAATGGATGTACGAAATTGCTTCGCACTCTTCCGCGTGATCGGAAAGCACAGAATTTCCTCGGGCGGTCACAGGTTTTGAGAATTCGCCGATTCGCAAAATGGCGATTTCTGGAACCGTTTTGTCCCTAGCCTACACTATCCATTGCCGGTGTTACGCAGTTGTGGGAAGAATCAAATTTGCTGACCGGGTCGAGGTAGCGCCCGGTACCGCCGAGACCGGCTAAATCGGCGTGGTGTATGGAAGGTCCGTCTTCAACAGGCGAGGTCATGAAGGAATGTTTCCACCGGAGCTGTAAGCAGTTCAGAGCTGATGGGGTCGATTACGCCGAAGAACCCAGTCTTCGACGCGGTGTCTCGAACATAATCCCACCGAAATGGTATGCCGAAGTAGCCTTCGGCCTTGCGCAGCGTAGGGTCGATAACCTGCCCGCCCGGGTCGACGCACCAAGCGGAAGAAGAATCCTGACCAGCACCAGCCTTCGACATAGGTCAAGCTAGGGTTGTTTTGAACAAGCAGGTAGGAGTTCATGTAGCATTGTTTGCGCTTGGCTCGACGGCCGGCGAACGTGCGCTCGCCGATGTACCATGGCTTGCCATGCTTCAAGATCAGGGGATGAAAAGGCTTGTTATTAAGTCCGAACTCGTTGTCCCAGTCGAGATCCTTATGGGCGTAGGCGATTATTACGCGAACAGCCTGATCCTGTGACTCCCGAGTCGGGACCACGAGAATCGCAGGGCTGGGGTTCTCGTTTTTCTGTTTAACAGTTCCGCGTTTCACACTGGCGCCTGAATTGATGCTACTGTCCTTCAATTTTGCCCCAGTGCCTGAGTTCTGGATTCTTTCGCGAAAGGCTGGAGGCACTGACTCAATTCTCGGCAACCTGGCGCTTTTCTTTAAGCTGCCAAGCTGAATTCGAAACGGGGCCAAGCCCTGCCTTTACCGCCTGGCCCGGGCGCCACCCTGATTTTGGCTTGAACCGCCAGCCTCTGGGTCACAGCTTCGAACGGCCCGACCCGCGTCAGTCCAGCCAGGGAGGGCCGAAGCCTTTTGCAAGCATAATCGGCTCCCTGGCGATATCCGCAAACCTGTAGTCGGCCAGGATCAGCCGCTTGGTAGCTGAACTCGCGTGGCACCCGCCGCGGATCAGGTCACGGACGTGGTATGGATCACTCCGGGTGATCTTCAGAGGGACGATTCAATCTCACCATCCAATCGAGCTACATAGAGCATTCGCTCATGTTTCCTGCATCCGACTATTTCTAAACGGCTTGCGAGCATGAGCAGTACGCGCGGTGGAAACCCGCAACGCCTCACAATTGCGCGAAACTGAGAAAACCCGTGAAGGTCTCGGCCGGCTAGTTTTAGGCCCCAGTTGTAGTAGCTATCGCTCTCCTGACAAGGCCATCCCCGGCAAAGATGCAAAATCCAGATCAACTTTCGGGCGATCGCCTCCCGCTTTTCCTCCCAGTTTGCCGCCCCGACAAACTCGCTGAGCAACGAATCAACAATCTAACGCCACGCCACGTGCATGGTTCTGGTGCGCCGAGGGGTCGGCCTGCGCCAGCCGGCACTCAATGGAGTTTTGACATGCATCATGAACTTCTTCCATTTCCCGCGCAACCTTCGGGCCTTCAGCCTCTCATCGAAAAGGCCCAGACCTTCATCTCCAATGCCCGCTCGGAAGCCACTCAGCGCCAATACGCCGCATCCTGGAACGACTTCGAGGGTTGGAACGCAGCGCACGGCCTGCGTGCTTTGCCTGCAGATCCGTCCACGGTTGCCCTTTTCATCGCGGACAGATCGACTCTGGCGGCGTCGACTCTGGCCGGGCGTCTTGCGGCGATCAACTACATGCATCGCATGCATGGCTATCCCGACTCCCCGGCCTCGCGGCGGCACGTTGTGGTGCGGGAGACGCTAAAAGGCGTGCTGCGCGCCATCGGCGCCACGCGGCAACAACACGGCAAGGATCCGCTTCTGAGTGACGCGGTTCGGCGTATCCTTGCGTGCTGTCCAAATAGCCCAGCCGGTCTACGGGACCGTTGTCTTTTGCTCGTTCTGTTTGGAGGCGCTCTCCGCCGATCGGAGGCCGCGGCTCTGGAAATCAGCGATGTCACGTTTACGGCCGAAGGAGCGGTCCTGGAGATTCGGCAGTCCAAGGCCCAGGAGCCTGGAACCGGTTACCAGATTCCCCTGCCATGGGGAGCGAAGGAAGACACCTGTGTGGTCACTACGCTTCGCCGCTGGCTCGACCTCCTTCGCGTCCAGTTCGGGCCGCAAGTCTCGGGGCCCCTGTTCCGCGCCGTTTCGGCGTCGGGAAGGATTTCCCGGCGCGGACTCAACAAGGATTCTGTGGGTTGGCTCATCAAGAATCTGACGCGGAAGGCCGGCCTTGACCCCGCCCCTCTCGGGGCTCACAGTTGCCGTTCCGGTCACATCACGCAGGCGATCCGTTCCGGAGTTCCGGAGGCGATCGTGATGTTGCAGTCGCGCCACAAGAACGTGGCCGTCTTCCGCAAGTATGTGCGCAGGGGCAAGCTATTCGCGCACACATCGGCGGCGGCGCTCGGAATGTGATCGCTCACACTCTACTTCTGAAAAAAACACCATCTCAGAAGTCCGGACCGTTGATTCCTTTCTATTGATCCCTTCCTATTCAGTTCGCCCATTCGTCGGGTCCGCAATTACCTGGGTGAGCTCGAAGTTGCAGGCGAGCCATTCGCACAAGATAGCTCCGCCACACGTCGGCATGTCGTTCCTTGAGTCAAGGTAGCGCCGCAGAAGTTCTCGATCTGCGAGATGGATGCCTGGATTTCGGTACGCCCGCGCTCGATGGGCGCATTGGCGCCACAATCCGCGAATACCCATAGCTCAGGAATTGTGGCCGTAGGGAGAACGTTTCAATGACCCACCACACCGAAAGGAGTTCCCGTGAACGACACCATCATCAACATGATGAGCGATCCAGCACAACAGTGGATCGTCTCCGCAATTCTCTCAATCCTGCTTGGGCCAGTGGTATTCCTCATCGTCAGGTTCCTGTGGTCCTTGCCCGCAGCCACGCGGCGCACTCTCCTCAAGATCGTCCTCGTGGTGCTCTTCTTTCCGCTGATCTTTTTTCTCATGGCGTGCATGTCCGATCCGGATGACTGAGCGAGCAACTTGAGTTTCAGATCAACATGCCGGAGGGCATGGCGAACGAACCTTAACCGCCATGCCCTTCTTGTTCTTGATCGTTGAACTTAATGAACGCCGGTCATCCAGTTCCATCCGCCGTCTTCCAGACGTCGGGAATCAATCAGGCTTCCCGGTGCCGCAGCATACATCGTGGCCTTGCCCCGCTGTCGATCATTGGCAGCATAAAACGACTTCTACCTGGAGTGATTCAATGAAAACTTCGATCTTCCGCTATCTCTCCGCTTTCATCTTCGGTGTCGTCATACTCGCCGGCTGCGCCTCCAAGGGCTCTGAGTTCCTCGGGGCCTGGGTCAACACCCGGAATTCCACGGACACCTTCCAGATTGTCCGGAACGGCGACGAATTTCTCATCGTCAACAACGGCAACAAGGTTGGCGCGACCTACGAAAAAGGAATGCTCGAAATCAAGGGAATCCTTGGAACTACTGAACTGACTTACGACCGGAAATCCGACACGATCCTGACGCCGGGATTCTTCGGCCAGGCAGAGTACAGGCGGAGGAAATGATCGGGTGAAGCCTTGTCTTCTCCGCTCCTTCTCAGATGAGGATCGGCTCTGCCGCCGGAATCGATGACGCAGAATCGGCATCCCGGCCCCGCGCACTCGTGTACCGGCGGCACGTCTTCAGCTGCTTCCCTCTCTTAGCATTCCTAACCTGCACGCTTCAACAGCGCGCCCGCACCAGTGCTCCGAGAGTTGAGTGCAGGAAATCTTCATTTTCGCGTTCACGCTCCTTGCCCGATCAATCACTTCGGGGATTGGGGTGCCATACCGACCACGCCCGATCGAGAACAGGATTTGCTCGGGCTGCGCTAGCTGACAGAGCCTCTCTGAGAACGCAGGCATACCCGTCCCCGCGTTCCCGCCATGATGCGGAAACACCAATATCGGTGCGGTCATATCCTTGCCGCCACGATCAATTTCGTCGAGTCCGATCAAGTCCATATCGCCAGTAAGCAACGCGACAGGAGAACCCTTGTAGAGCACGCGGATCACTGCGCTGATGGAATTCGTGGTAATTCGACGCTCAAACGTGTCCTTCCCATTAGGTCCCTTCGCGGCAAGGTACACACTTGGGCCGATGATCTCTAGAGTGACTTCTGAAGAGTCGAACTCCCCGCTATCGTTCTCCGTAAGTGCTGGCGAGAAGTCGGTCTTGCCCTGCTTCACGCGAGAGTCAAGCTCAAACAACAGATCGTTCCAGACATCGGTTCCTTTGAGCGAATCCGTATTGAGGCGGACCATCTTCACATCGATGGCATTCGTACCTAGGATTGCGATAAGTCCCTCGATGTGATCCGTATCCGCATGCGAAATCATTACGAGATCTATCGTGTCAATTTGATACTGGAGGAGAAATTCAAGGAGGCCGGTCTTGAACGAGGCCGGTCTTGAACGAGGCCGCACGCTACCGCGCCCCATCCAGCACCCAGTCCAACTCCTCCAGGTTACCTCCTTTCCGTGAGAAATGGTTAATCAAGCGTCTAAACGCGACGACGCCGAGTACGCTCTTGGCTTTTGCGATTAGTTCTTCTTCATCCGCTCCTTCTGTCTGTTGTTCGTGTTCTTCTGCCATGGCGACGACTTGCGCGAGCCGCCGGTCAGCGAGCGCACCTTGCCATGCTTTGTGCCCGTGCTTAGCCCCGACGTGCTGATACCTCTTCTCCACCGTTGAGAGCTGATCGTGGAGCACGAGAGCTGCTATGCGGCGGCCATCAAACACGTTCTTGATGATGTCGGTCGCAACAAGGTGACGGCACGCATGAGGACGAAATCCAATGCAGCCGGGAATGAACTTGACTGTCTGCTCGCAGAAGATTCTCTCGAGGTTTTCGACGCTCTCGGTTTTTCCGCTGCGGCTGGGGAAGACGGGGAACGACCCCTTACCGCTGTACCCGAATTTCGGCAGTATCTCTGTGAGATAGCGTGTAATAGGGGCATTGAGGTCCGAAGGCAAGGCGAAGTTATAGTCTTTCGCTTGGGCCTCACGCCAGTTCTTGAAGTGCTCGACTTTGATTCGGATGGCGTAGCAGAGGAGCTTGCCATGCTGGTCGTAGCGTCTGTACAGATGATGTTCTGAACCGTGGTCCTTGTCGTTGAACGTCAACTGAGACATGTTCAGTGCACGCAGCGGTTGGTGCTTTTCGATCAGGGTGAAAATATAGGTCCGCTCGAGGAGCAGCTTCGTATCTTGGCGCAGCAGATAAGCTTTCTCGTCGAGAGCTGCGCGCATGGAATCAGCCAATTGATCGAGAACCAGGACAGGCGTATCCCAGTCAAGGTATGTGAGAATGGGGTCCTCAGGATCGCGAGTCTTGCTAATGATCGTGGTCGCTTTCAGGGCTTCTTTCATTAGTAGCCGTTGGTCGTCACACCAGGCGTGCCATTTATCCCTCCTTTCTTTGTCACTGAGTTTCGCAAAATCCTCGGGCGTCGGCCGTTCGACTATTCGGCCATCGTCAAGCTCGTGCCGAAGTGCGAACTCCAGTTGTTCCGGTGTGAGAATCCTTGATAGTAGATCCAGAGACGGAAGCGCATTCACATACTTCGGCTGCTGCCAAATGAAGCCTTGCTTCTGCAGGAGCATACTTTCCGCCGACAGGTAAATATTCTTGACTGTCGATGAGAAGTGGAGGCGCTGCGCCAGCTTTGAGGCCACGATATCGAGCAAGGCACTATCTGCCATGTAGGCCAGGCGAAACCCCGCGGGATCAAAGAGCCTATCACCTGCAGGGGTCCGCAGCGCTCTGAGTTCTCCGAAGAAATAGGACACCTTGCTTAGCTCGACATCTGCCGTGGGCACGTAGTGTTTTCCATTGAGGGAGACGAGTTCCGCCCGTGCCTGTTCTTTGAGCCCTTCCTGATCGTCGGAGGAGCGAACTAGTTCCAGAACCCTTGCATTCACAAATTGCGAGCTATCTGATACGGGCCTCAGGCGCCATGAATCGTTGCGCTTCAGGCCTGCGGTTTGGAGAGGAAGTGCCTTATTTCCGAGGTAGCCATTCCAGTCTTCTTTCAAAGGCGCGCAAAATTCCCACGGCCGGAAAGTGAGATTTTCCGTCTTGTCTGGGCCACGCTTTTGTAGGCGAGCACGATATTCAATCGCTTCATCTTCACTTCCATCTATGCGAGGCTCTTTGCAAAACCGAATGAGCTGGCCCGCCGGGATATTCAGAACTTTTTCAAGCTTTTCAATCGAAGACTTAGGAGTGGGAGTGCCGATAAAGTTCCGCTTGTGGTAGATTGTGTGACTGACAAAACTGCCGTGCAGGTCCGCATTTCGAGCAATTGAAGATAACGAGAGCGAAGAGTTCTTTGCCATTGCGCGATTCGCATAGAATTCAAGCGTCTCCCAGAGGGAGTCCTTAGGTTTCAGGTCCTCGGCGTCTCGGTCCCGCTGCCGCAGGCGCTCATAAACACCGCGCCACCAGCGCAGCCGAGACTTGTCGTTGGGAATCGATGTATCTTTGCCGTTGGCTTTGCGGTGGGCAACATACTGAGAGAGCGCAGGCTCAAAATTGCCGTCGAGTTCAGGGCCGACCAGACACCCGTCGCCAGACAACCGATGAAATGCCCGGAACCCTGCCAGCACGCCCAGGCAATTGGAATAAGAACGCCCGTTGGAGAAATCGGCGTCCGCGACCTCGGAGCCGTATGCAATGACCGCCCCATATGTATATTGCTTGGGGGACCCGACAAGTGTCGTGACACCCCCAGCCGAGACGGCAGATTCTTTATCGTCCATGTGTCCTCTCGCAACTTGCTCTTGACCGTGAGGTCAAAAGGTGGGAACTCGCACCCCGTTTAGAAAAGTGCGAGTCCGTTTCTTGTCGAAGAGCCCACGTGCCAACGTGGGCTCTCAGCATTAGAAGTGGAGTTTCACCTCCGTTTGCTTGCAGCACGCTTCCAAACGGCAAGTCTGGTAGAGTGATCCCATGCACGAAGGGCACACCTCGGCGACGCGAGAATGCAAGAACCCGCCGGTTCCACAATTTCCGATGTCTGGGAGATTTTCAGCCGGGTGTTCAGGGCTGTTGAGGAGGGATGCCATGCCGACAACTCCTTGCCTTTCTAGGAGTTATCGATTTATGGTAGGCGAGGCAGGGCTCGAACCTGCAACCCCCGGCTTAGAAGGCCGGTGCTCTGTCCAGTTGAGCTACTCGCCCGCCTGATCTCATTGTAGCTTTGAAGCGGCTTCCGGGGTTGACGCGAAGAGGATGGTATCCACAAAAGCAACCAGTGCCTCGTTTAACCTGAGGCTTGCCTGCGCTGCGTCAGAACCCGCCGCGGCAAGATAGGCGGTCACTCCGCAGCCTGTCTGCTCGTAAGGCAGAATTGCGCTGCGCACGACCAGATCGACTCTGCAGCTACGCAAAGGAACGCAACCCAAAAGCGCGCAAAGTCTCTTGCACCACACAATGGTCTGGTCAGGCGCAAGCCAATCTCGATCGTTGCATGCAAAGAGGTCTATATAGCAACCGAGTGCGCGATCCGCCCGGTTCTGCGGTGCATCGAGTTCATCCGGATCGTATGCTGTAAGCTCCCAGACATCGCACTTCGCGGTCCAGACAGGACATTGAGCAGCATTAAGCCGGATGAGTGCCCGGCCCAGAGCAGGAAATTCCTGCACCTCAGACAATGCGTCCGCGGCATCCGGACTGACGCGGAGATCAATGAAGCCTGGCCAGCAGGCATCCAGCACCGGCGCACCGGCGCCTATTTCGACTTCCCAATCAGCTTCCATGATGCGGCGAGTTAATAGCGTCAAGATAGCGAACGATGGTCGCTTCTGCCCAGTGGATGTCATCTCCCGGTGCATCGGCGAGGTAGGCGCAATGCCCGCCGTGGGCTGTCTCCACAAGCGTGACGTTCGGATTGGCGATGAGCGCGCTGCGCGTCTCCGTCGTAAAGCGAATGAACGGGTCGTCCATCGCCCGCAGGATGAACGCTGGCACGGCAATGTTGTGGACAACGCGGGCCGCAGCTGCGCGGTAGTAGTAATCGTCCGCGTCGCGGAAGCCGCAGTATCGTGCCACAATCTTATCGTCGAATTCGCGCAGAGACCGCACCGGGCCCACATCGGGTTCGAATATCCTGGGGTAAAGCTTGGCCTTGAGCCGATAACGGCGCATGAGCCCACGGAGGAAATGCCATTCATATCCTCGATTCATGAGCAGATGAAGCGCATCGGAGCCTGCGGCAAGATCGATCGCAGGGCAGACGGCGGCGACCGCGCAAAGAGGCTCCTTGCGGCCCCATTCGCCGGCGAGTTTGAGCACGAGATTGCCACCCATGGAGTAGCCGACGAGCGCCACGCGGCGTAACCCGCGATGTTGGGCAAAGTGGCTGACCACGGCGCCCACATCACCCGAGAGCGCCGAATTGTAGAGTGTGGGCGTCAGAAGATCCGTGCCGCCGCAATTCCGCATATTCATGCGGACTACGTGAAAGCCCGCAGCCCAGGTGCGTGCGGCAAGGCCCAGAATGTAGCGTGATCCTGATGAGCCCTCGAGCCCGTGGACCAGAACCACCGTGAGGCGGTCCATCGCGCCTGGCCCGGAATGCCAGTGGCAATGGCATAAAACCCGACTATCATCGGACGGATCGACAACAACAACCTCCGCCGTTGTGGGTACGTGGAAGGCCGGGCGCGGCAGATAGTTGCCGACGATGGTCTGGAGATGTCCGTTACTCAGACCCCGGCGCGGATTGAAGGCATTAAGCCACTCCGCCGACCGGGGCGATGCAACGTCATCCTGCAGATTTGCCTTGGATTCTGGGGTCACGTAGGTGCTTCTACGTACTGATTTAGAATCTGCGTCATTTGGGGAAACCGGGGCAGCCAGTGCGGCGCTGACGTGGCGCCGCCTCAACCGCCCCTGAGTTATAAAAGTGATCGTAGCACAGTTGCCGGGAATGACCTTGTCGCCGGGGAACGTTGCGTGCGATGGCTTTTCAAGCCGCCTGCAAGGCAAATCCCCGGCAAATCACAGGAGCTCGACCAATTCCAAGCAGTCCCCTGAGGTGCAGTCGTCCCTGGCTCATTCCTACGCGAACCGCAGTTCGCTTAAAACGCAGCCACAGTCTGCCGCAAACTATAGGAGCTTAGCGTCTTGATATAGTTGCCGCGATCAAACGGCGACACATCCGGCATTGACCGGCGGCTCAGGCAGCCTCGCGTCTCCCACAGCGACTGATATTCGTGCTTCTCCAGCCAGTAGTGCATGTCCGCCAGCACACGACCAATATGTTCAATGCCATGGATGTGCAGCGCCGAAGCCATCATCGTCATGCTGGCTCCCGCCATGATGCTCTTCAGCACATCCTCAGCCGTATGCACTCCTCCCGTAACCGCGAGATCAATGTCCGCGTAGCCGTACAGAATCGCCGCCCAGTGCAGCCGCGGAAGCAACTCCGACGGGGTTGAAAAATGCAGCGTCGGGCGCACCTCCAGCGCCTCAATATCAAAGTCCGGCTGATAGAAGCGATTGAACAGCACCACACCCTTGGCGCCCACCTCCTCCAGACGCGCCACTAGAGATGCAACGCTGGTGAACGATTGTGAAAGCTTGACCGAGACGGGCAGCTTCACCGCCTGGCAGACACTCTCCACCAGTTCCAGCAGTTGCAACTCGATCGCAACTGAGGTTTGTCTCTTGTCTGTCGCCAGCGCATAGGTGTTCAGCTCGATTGCGTCCGCACCGGCATCTTCAATTTGCTTGGCAAAGCGTATCCACCCGCCCGTCGTTGCGCCGTTAAGGCTCGCCAGGATCGGAATTCCCACTGCATCCTTGGCGCGCTGCAGGTGCTCCAGATAGACGTCCTGCGTCACGCGGTAATCGCTCTGCGCGGGCAGGTAGTCCAACGACTCAGCAAAGGACTCCGTGCCCCGCGACAGGTCCTCATCCAATGCACGAGACTCCAGCGCCAACTGTTCCTCGAAAAGTGAAGTGAGAACCACCGCCGCTGCACCCGCGTCTTCCATGCGCCGAATGTTATCCAGTGACTCGGAGAGCGGCGTCGAGGAAACAACAATGGGTCCGTTCAGCTTGAGGCCCAGATAGTGCGTTGAAAAGTCGATCATTCCGCTCCTCCCGCAGCCACCGTGGCCAGCTTCTCTTCGGGCTTTTCTTCAGGCGCAATATTCGGCGTCTCTCCACGGCCCGGCATCGCAGCGCGTGCGGAGTAGACGCGCCACTGCCTTTCCACATCGTCCTGCGCGTCCTTTAAGAGCTCCGCCGCGAGCTCAGGATTGCCGCGCGCCAGCATGGTGTAGCGCGCCTCCCGGTACGCATACTCCTTCAGCCGAATCGATGGCGCCTTTGAATCAAGCTGGAATGGATTCTTCCCCTCCTCGCGCAAGGCCGGGTTGTAGCGCATCAGCGGCCAGTAGCCAGACTGCACGGCCAGCTTTTGCTGCTCAAGCCCATGCACCAGGTCGTAGCCATGCGCAATGCAGCTTGCATAGGCGATGATGATCGACGGACCATCGTGCGCCTCGGCCTCCTGGAAGGCCTTCACAACGTGCGTATCGTTGCCGCCCAGCGCCACCTGCGCCACGTAGACTGAGCCGTAACTTACAGCCTCCATCGCCAGGTCCTTCCTGCTGTTCTTCTTGCCGCTGGCCGCAAACTTCGCCACCGCTCCTCGCGGCGTCGCCTTGGACATCTGGCCGCCGGTATTTGAGTAAACCTCCGTGTCCAGCACCAGCACGTTCACGTTCTTTCCTGAGCCGAGCACATGATCCAATCCACCAAAACCAATGTCAAAGGCCCACCCGTCCCCGCCCAGAATCCATACGCTCTTGCGCACCAGAGAATCCGCAATCGCAAGCAGGTTGCGCGCATCGGAGGAATCGTGCTCCGCCAGTTTCTGGCGCAGAATCGTCACGCGTTCCCGTTGCGCCTGGATCTCCGTCTCAGTCTTCTGCGACGCATCCAGCAACCCACTCACAAGCTCTCCGCCAAGCGCAGGAGCAAGACGCGTCAGCAGCGTCTCCGCAAAATCCTTCTGCTGGTCCAGCGCGGTTCTCATGCCGAAGCCGAACTCCGCATTGTCTTCAAACAGCGAGTTGGCCCAGGTCGGCCCGCGGCCCTGCGCATTCGCGCTGTAAGGCGTTGTCGGCAAATTGCCGCCATAGATGGACGAACACCCTGTCGCATTTGCAATGTAAAGCCTGTCACCGAACAACTGCGTCAGCAGTTTGATGTACGCCGTTTCGCCGCATCCTGCGCACGCGCCTGAAAACTCAAAGAGCGGCTGCAGCAGTTGCAAATCTTTTACCTGTCCGTGCGACAACCTGTTGCGGTCCACCTCCGGCAGTCCGAGAAAGTACTCCCAGTTTTCGCGCTCGCTCTCGCGCAGCGGAGCCTGCGGCGCCATGTTGATCGCCTTCCTCCCCGCGTCGCTCTTGTTCTTTACAGGGCACACATCCACGCACACACCGCAGCCCGTGCAGTCCTCCGGCGCCACCTGCAGCGTGTAGCGATCCTGCTCCATGCCGCGCCACTTGGGCTTGGCCCACTGGAAGGTGGCCGGAGCCTTATCGCCCAGCTCAGAGCCGTAGACCTTGGCGCGAATCACCGCATGAGGGCAAACCATGACGCATTTGCCGCACTGGATGCAGAGATCCTTGTCCCACACCGGAATGAACTGCGCGATGTTACGCTTCTCCCACTGTGCAGTGCCGGTCGGGAATGCGCCACCGGCCGGAATCGCGCTGACCGGAAGCAGATCGCCCTGGCCCGCGGCAATCTGGCCCAGCACATCGCGCACAAACGCCGGCGCCTTGCTCGAAATCGAGGGAATCAGATCGAACTCCGACGAGGCGGCAGAGGGCAATGTCACCTTCTCCAGATGCGCCAATGCGCGATCCACGGCCGCAAAATTCTTTTCCACCACCACCTCGCCACGCTTGCCATATGTCTTCTTGATCGCCTTCTTGATCTGCGCAATCGCCTCATCGCGCGGCAGTACCCCACTGATGGCGAAGAAGCAGGTCTGCATGATGGTATTGATGCGCGTACCCATCCCCGCTTCGCGCGCCACCTTGTAGCCGTCAATCACATAGAACTCGATCTTCTTGCGCAGCATCTCTTCCTGCAGGCTCCTGGGCAGCTTCTCCCACACCTCGGCCGCGGAGTAGGGCGAGTTGAGCAGAAAGACCGCGCCGGGCATCGCTGCCTCCAGCACATTCATCTTTTCCAGGAAATTGAAGTTGTGGCAGGCCACAAAACTGGCGCGCGTAATCAGATACGTCGAGTGAATCGGTTTCGGCCCAAAGCGCAGATGTGAAGTCGTCATCGAGCCCGACTTCTTCGAGTCGTACACAAAGTATCCCTGCGCAAAGTTCGGCGTTTCCGTGCCAATGATCTTGATCGAGTTCTTGTTCGCACCCACCGTGCCATCGGAGCCAAGTCCGTAAAACAGCGCACGCACCGTCTGCGGGTCCTCTGTTGAAAAAGCCGGATCGTAACTGAGGCTGCTATGCGTCACATCATCGTCAATCCCGATCGTGAAGTGATTCTTCGGCGCGGGCTTTGCCAACTCGTCGTAGATGCCCTTGACCATCGCCGGCGTGAATTCCTTCGACGACAGCCCATAGCGGCCACCCACCACTGTCGGCATCGCAGCAAACGGCAGGTTCGCAGCGTTCTCGGCGAGCACAGTCACAATGTCCTGATACAAAGGCTCGCCCGTCGCACCCGGCTCCTTGCAGCGGTCAAGAATGGCCACTGATTTCGCCGTAGCGGGCAACGCACTCATAAAGGCCTTCGCATCGAAGGGCCGATAGAGACGCACCTTCACCAGGCCCACTTTTTCGCCCTGCCGGTTCAGCGCATCTACCGCTTCTTCAGCCGCTTCAGCGCCGGAGCCCATCATCACAATTAGGCGTTCTGCGTCTGCCGCGCCGCTGTACTCGAACAGGTGATAGGCACGCCCTGTCTGCGCCGCAAACCGGTTCATCACCGCCTGCACAATCCCCGGTACCGCCGCATGGAAGGGATTACATGCCTCCCGCGCCTGGAAGAACACATCCGGATTCTGCGCCGACCCGCGCAGGACCGGCCTATCCGGGCTCAGCGCATTCTGGCGATACTGAATGATGTACTTGTCGTCGAGCAGCGCGCGAATCGTCTCGTCCGCAATGGGCAGCAGCTTGCCCACTTCATGCGATGTGCGAAAGCCGTCAAAAAAATGAATGAAGGGAATGCGCGACTCCAGCGTGGCAATCTGCGCCACCAGCGCCATGTCGGCCACCTCCTGCACGGAGTTCGAGCACAACATAGCCCAGCCCGTCGACCGGCACGCCATCACATCCGAGTGATCTCCAAAGATCGAGAGCGCGTGCGTCGCAATCGTCCGCGCCGTCACGTGCATCGTAGCCGGGGTTAGCTCACCGGCAATCTTGAACATATTGGGAATCATCAGCAGCAGGCCCTGCGAGGCTGTAAACGTCGTCCCGAACGCGCCCGCCTGCAACGCCCCGTGCAGCGCGCCCGCCGCGCCGCCCTCGCTCTGCAGCTCTTCCACAATGGGCAACGCGCCCCAGATATTCTTCTTCCCTTCTGACCGCCACTGGTCGGCCCACTCCGCCATAGGAGACGAGGGGGTTATGGGATAAATGGCGACCACTTCGGAAAGACGATAGGCAACCGAAGCCGCAGCTTCGTTCCCATCCATAATGACCATGTTCTGCTCACTCATTCGCTTTGCCTCACAGCGCGGCCGCAGGAGAAAAACCGCTACGTGAAGTCTCTTCGCGGAGTGAGTCACGGGCTGTGATGCGAGACACGCAGGGACCGGGAAATACCACTATGTGGCATCTATGCCGCATCCTGCCGCCATCCGTATGGATATCGGAGTTGCGGCATCTTCGTGGGCAATCACCCACTCCGCCTTTCTAGGGATGTTTCGCAGCCTTGGGCATGAAGTAGCCGCGGCGCGCTTCAATATGAGCATCTTTCCTGGACACTTTCACCTTCAGACTGTGATACTTTCCGTCCTGCTTCACCCCGTCGAGGGCAAGTTCCAGCACATAGGTGCAAACGGGCGCCTCGGTCAGTTCCTTCAGTCCGCTGTTCAGATCGTTGCTGTTGTGAAAGAACGTTCCTCCGGTTCCATCCGCAAGTTCCGCCATGGGATTTTCCGCCAGCTTCATTGCGCTGCGCTGATACCCGGAGTTCGTCTGAAAGCTCTGGCCCGCAAGCGCCGGGCTATGTTGGCTCGCCGTCATCTCCGTCGTGTAAAGCCCCCGCGCGTCCAGAGTGCTGATGGTCACATTCGACCGCACCGCCAGGTCGATAATTTTCGATTCCAAAAGCAAGGAGTTCTGCTCGATGTTGAGGAAACCGGGCGACACCAGGATGAGCGTGCGCTGCCCCGGCAGAGCCGCCATCCGTTGCACATAAAATGCAATTCCGGCGTAGGTCGACTGCACATCCTGGTTGCCGAGACTCAGCGCCTGCATCGCAGCCGACTCTACAAGATTCTCCGCAGTCGGCAGGTTGACTCCGCCGCCCACGTCCTGCGGGGTAGTGATCGCCGGATTGCAGTTGGCATACTTCTGGTTGCCATCCTGAATTGCAATCGGGTCGTGCTTGTTCTCGATCAGGTCTGCCTCGTAGTAGTCGATGTAGGGGCAGTTCGTGGTGTCGGACTGGTAGAGTCCTTGCGGGCTAAGCCGCGTCAGCGCACTCTGCAATGTCGATGGGTCGCGCGTAAGTCCGGTGTTGACGCGACCGGAGATCGAGACTACGGCGACCATATCGGTGCCTCTCAGCGCTCCGCTCATCTCCTTCAAACCGGCCGCTCGCGCGTGGGCCAGGTCTTCGGCGCTCAGGTGCATGTCATCGAAAAGAAAGACCGTGATGCGCTCCGGCAGGATTACGCCATCTGCCCCTGCAACTGCAGCCTGCGTAGATTCCGGACTGCTCGACGGCGCGCCCGCCTCCTTGCCACGCCGCTCAATCGTAAAGTTCGCAATCAGCCGCTTTTTCCCGTCGTCGAATACGTCGAAGTCCTCCGCCTTCAGGTCGTCCATCGAGCGGCCTGCCTTGTCGCGCACTACGACCGGAACCAGCACTCGGTTGACGTTGATCTGGAAACGGGAAGAATCACCTTGCCGTTGATCCGGCTGTTGCGGAGTCATGACCACACACCAGGCGCACAACACCAACCCCGCGATACGCGCTCGGAGCAACGGCATGACTCCTGTCATCTTCAGTTCCCTCTTGCATGCCCGTTCGCGCTCGACGAGCGCACAGGCCATCATAGCTGCCCATGCATCCCTGGTTAAATGACACTGACAGATTGAAGAGAACACACCTGCGCCCTGGCTTAGGAATCGATCCCTTCCACCAGCGCCTCCCGTTCCTCTTCAAGGGTGGCTCTGCGAAATCCGCGGCCCGCGCGCGCATACCAGTAATCCGCGTTCCATGTCACACCCTCCTTGCGGTGCAGGTACGCATGGACAGCCATTGCGTCGGGCGTTTCCAACTCATCCATCAGAGCATGCGCCCGCGCCCAATCTCCCTTCGTATCCCACCACAAAGCAGCCAGCGGAGCGCTCCATCCACCAGGCGGCAAATCCCGCTCCAGGCTCTTGCTAAAGTCCATCCGCTTCACTGCCCTGTCCTCGATCTATAGATTGTTGCTCATGCCATTCAAAAAATTCCATTGTCGAGTGATTTAGATCACATCCCTGCCTCTTCGAGACTGATACATCTAGTTCGACGATCCGATGAGAGGTTATGAGGATTGCGGCTCCATACCTGCAACGGACCGGCTCGTGATGTTTCCGCCGCCGATCCCCTGCCCGGAGGTCTTGGCTCAATGATCTGTGATCTGGAGAATTTGCCAGAGCTGGTTTGCGAATCAGACCAAAATGGTCGTATACTAAAGTCCGACTATTCCGGTCGTAGTTTTAGATTGCCTCCCTTTCGGCAGTCCACTGGAGTCCGGCGGTTGAGCGTGCTTAGCGAATTGAAGATTGGCGAATGCGGAACTCTGGTCGCACTCGACCTTCCCGAATCCGTCCAGAACCACTTGATGCATATGGGTTTTGTGCCCAACGCGCAGGTCACGGCGCTGCGCCATGCGCCCGCCGGGGATCCCACGGTCTACGGCATTGACGGCATGGAAATTGCCCTCCGCGTCGAAACCGCAAAGTCCATCCGCGTCCGCATCGCCGAAGGCGAAGAACCCCGCGCTGCCGGCCCTGACCCTGCCCTGAAACAGACCGAGGTCGCACAATGAATGCCTGCTGCGAGACCCCAGCTTTTCAGCCGCCCATGGCGCCTTCCCCGGCGGGTGCGCTCAAAACCGTCGTCCTCATCGGCCCTCCAAACTCCGGCAAGTCCACGCTCTTCAATCGCTTGACCGGCTTGCGACAAAAGGTTGCCAACTATCCCGGCGTCACCGTCGAGCAGCGCATGGGCCTCATGGCCGGCATCGGCCGCGACGACCTGACCCTCATTGACCTGCCCGGCGTCTATTCGCTCAGCCCCTACTCTGAGGATGCCCGCGTCTCCATCGACGTTCTCCAGGGCAGGATGCCCGGCACGCCAAAGCCCGACGCCGTCCTGCTCGTCCTCGATTCCCTCCACCTGACCCGCCAGCTCATGCTCGCTGCTCCCGTCCTTGCGCTTGGCCTGCCCACGCTGGTTCTGCTCAATATGAGCGATCTGATGGAGAGCCGAGGCGGCCAGATTGACGCTCTCAAGCTGGCCCGCGAACTGGGCACACCCGTGGCGCAGATCAGCGCCGTCCATGGCACCGGCATGGACGCGATCTCGCTCTTCCTCAATCAGCAGGCCACGCGCCAGACCGCGCAGCCCCTCACCCTGCCCGTGCTGGGCAACGCCGCCAGCACCCACACCTGGGCCGCGCAGGTCAGCCGCAGCACCGGCTATCGCGCCCCGCTCTCGGCTGAGAACAGCCGCAAGATCGACAACGTCCTGCTCCATCGTATCTGGGGACCGCTGCTCTTCCTGGTGGTCGTCGTCGGCGTCTTTGAAGTCGTTTTCTCCATAGGCCAGCCGCTCTCGGACGGTTTGGGCGACATCCTCGCCCGCGCCGCCGAACTCGTCCGCCCTTTGCTCCCCGCCGGTTGGATTCAGTCCCTCCTGCTCGATGGCGCATGGAAGGGGATCTCGTCTGTTCTCGTCTTCCTGCCGCAGATTCTGCTGCTCTTTCTCTTCATCGGAATCCTTGAAGACTCCGGCTACCTGGCCCGCGCCGCCCTCATTGCCGATCGCGTCATGCGCACCACCGGCCTCAACGGCAAGGCTTTCATCCCGCTGCTCTCGGCCTACGCCTGCGCCGTCCCGGCCATCATGGCCACCCGCACCATTGAGAACAAGCGCGACCGCTTCGCCACCATCCTTGTCACGCCCTTTATGACGTGCTCCGCACGCCTGCCCGTTTACATGCTGCTCATCGCCGCCTTCATCCCGGCACAGTATTATCTGCACGGCTTCCTCGGCCTGCAAACCCTAGTCATGCTCGGCCTTTATGTCGCAGGCTTCGCCGCCGCCATGACCACCGCCTGGCTGCTCAAAAGCTCCGTCCTCAAATCCAGTGAGACGCCTTTCATCCTGGAGCTGCCGCAATACCGCATGCCCACTCTGCACTCGCTGGCCATCCGCCTCGTCGATCGCGCACGCGTCTTTCTGCGCCAGGCCGGCACCATCATCCTTGCCGTCACACTGGCATTGTGGCTGCTCGCGCACATCCCGCCCGTGCCTGTCGCCGGCGGCCACTACACCGCGCCCCAGCTCGCCGACAGCATGATCGGCCGCATGGGCCACTTCATCGAGCCCGCCATCGCTCCCCTCGGCTTCAACTGGAAGATCGGCATTGGCCTCATCTCCAGCGTGTTGGCGCGCGAAGTGATGGTCAGCACCATGGGCACCCTCTACGGCGCCGACCCCAGTACGCAGACCCTCAATCTGCACGCTGCCCTGCACCACGACATGACCCTCGGCGGCGCGCTCGCCCTCATGATTTTCTTCGCCTTCGCCATGCAGTGCACCTCCACCATGGCCGTCGTCAAGCGCGAAACCAATAGCTGGAAATGGCCCGCCGTCCAGTTCGCCTACATGCTCGTGCTGGCATGGATCTCCGCCTTCGCCGTCAACCACATCACCCTGTACTTCCTCGGTTCATAGCTCCAGCCTCACGTTGGCTGCTGTGCCGACGAGCATTGGCATCAAAAGGATTTCGGAAGCCCTGAGTTTTGAGGGCTATTGCCCGAACTTCGCCAGGAAGAGGTCAGTGTACTGGTTGGGATTACTGAAGCCCGGGAACTGCCCATGGGTCATTCCGCCGACATAGACACCCTGGTTTCCCAGACTCAAATAGAAAGGCGCGAATAAGCTTTCAACAAGTGGAGGGCCATCCAGCCCGGTTCCGAACTGTTGCGCCCACAGCGGGTTTCCGCTGGGATCGATCTTCGCAAGAAATAGATCTTGCACGTGCATGGTCACACCTGAAGCGAAGGCGCTCTTCGTCATGCCGGCAACGTAAATATTGCCATTCGGGTCTACGATCAAGGGTCCGGGAATATCGCCTATGTCTCCGCCGAACTGAAAATGCCAAAGGGGGGAACCCGTCGCGGCGTCCATCTGCATGACTTCAATTTGCGTAACCGGGAGACCGCTGGGGGTCACGACGTTTCCTCCTGCAACATCGAGCTTGCCTCCGGGAATTGCCTGAACATCCGATGGATAGAAGATTGGGAAAGTGGTGCTGTCGCCGAATTGCTGCAGCCAGACCGTCGCGCCCGTGGCGCCATCGAGCTTCAGCACAAATGGTTCTGAGATTGTACTGGTTTGATTTCCTGGAAATGTTCCACTCGTGGCCCCGACCGCATAGATGTCGCCGTTGGCATCCGTGCTCATCCCGTTCATCAAGTCCGATGCGCCATTTCCGAAGGTGTTTTCCCACAATGCGCTTCCAGACGCATCGATCTTCTGGACGAAAAGATCCTGCCCTCCGGCGCTATCGTCTATCTCTCCTGCGAAGATCAGGTTCCCGCTGCTATCGGCGCACAGAACTTCGAGGAATAATCCCTGCGACGACGAGGGATACTGTTTGAGCCACAGAAGATTTCCGGAGCCATCGTATTGGGCGATAAATGGCTCGTCGATTCCGTTTGGATTCGACGCCCCCGGATACGCTCCCATAGTGTCGCCAACAACAAAGATCCCTGATGCGGTAACGACGAGTCCGTCGAACGCATCCCAGACGCCGGACGAAAGTTCTTTCGCCCAAATCTGGTTTCCGTTGGCGTCCAGCTTGTACAGTGCGCCTTTGTTGATAATTCCTTCGTTTGAATAGCCCGGAAGATTGCCGTGCGTGGATCCGGCGAGAAGAAGATTGCCGCTGCCGTCCTGCTGAAGGCCGGTAAGCGAGTCTCCTGGGATGACCGTTGCACCCGGATTCGTATTGGTTCCGAATTCATGGATGAATTGGAGGGTATTTGCGGAGGGGAATGGATAGCTTGGAGGCGGCTGACTGTTTCCGGAGGTTCCCGGAGACGAGCCGCACCCGGTCAACAAAAAACCAACTGCCACGAGCGCGATGCCGCGCATGTCATCTCCGCTGCTCTGTACTCCAGAGCTCCGCAACCAGCAGTCCAAAGGTTTTCGAAAGAGTTACAATACCGCTGACCCAGCGGGTGATGCAAGTTGACCATTGCCATCCCTCGGGCGGCCTATCGGAGGGGGCTTTTCTTCGACAAGCAAAATCTGATGCGGAGGACGCAAGCTGTCACCTGGCTGTGCCTGGCACCAACTTGCGCCTGTGCTCTGGCTCCTTCTTGTTCAAGTCCACATTCAATTCGATGAGATCAAAGTTAACTTCGAAAACCGCACAAATCCGTGCTCACGACACAAGAAATGCGCATCATACGGCGAGATTCCTTAATTTCAATTTCAGCGTGAATTCCTTGTAAGAAATGGGATCTTTGGTACTGCTCAGGAGAGCAGGTGATTCCCTGAAAGGTTCTCCCATGCGCGCGGTCGATGTGGTTGCTGCATCGTTCTTTTTGATCTCCTCTTCCATCAACCTCACAGCGCAGGCAACTCCATCGCCCGACGCCGCCGGAGCCGCCAGTCAGCCCCAGACCGTCCATCTCGATGTGCTCGTAAAAGACAAGGCAGACATGCCTGTAGCAGGTCTTTCCCAGCAGGCCTTTACCGTGCTTGACAATGGCCAACCACAGAAACTGGTCAGCTTCACGCCCGTATCCACCCGCAATGATCCCAGCGCGGTCAGCGTCCTCATCGTGATAGACATGATCAACCCCGGCTACGACTCGGTGACCTGGGGCCGCGAGCAACTCAGCGAGTATCTGAAGCAGGAGGGCGGCGCGCTACGCCATCGCACTTCCATCGCCGCGATGACGCAGGATGGTCTGAGAATGATGGCCGGTTCCACCACCGATGGCAACGCATTGCAGACCGAGTTCCAGAAGATCGCTACAGACCTGCGCCCGGTAACGCAACAATCCGGCTGGCAGGCTCTTGAGCAACTGCTTCAGCAATCTCTGCAGCAGTTCACCCAGATTCTTGCCATCGAGCAGACACGCCCCGGACGCAAGCTGGTGCTCATCATCTCTCCCGGATGGCCCATGCTGGGTTGGTGGGGCTCGCAACAAGACCTGCACTCCGTGCAACAGGACTTCAACGTTATCGTGGCCATGACCAACGCCATCCGTGACACCCGCACAACCATCTACCGGCTTGATCCCTACGAAATCGGCGGCGTGCATGCAGGGCCGCAAGACCCCTTCTACTACAAGGACTTTCTGGATCCTGTGACCGATCCGAAGAAAGCGACCTTTCCGTATCTTGGCCTCGGAGTCTTTGCCGTCCATTCCGGCGGCCGCGTGCTCGTGACAGGCCACGACGTCGCCGGCGAAATCAATGCGGTCCTGCGCGATGCGGGTCACTTCTACGAGCTGACCTACGCTGCTCCGCCGGCCGGCGCGCCCAACCAGTACCGTGCGATCAGTGTGCGCGTGAACCAGCCAGACGCCACCGCGCAAACCATCAGCGGCTACTACGCCAACCCACAACTCATCGGCCCGCAGGCGAAAGCAAAGAAGCACTGAGCCGGCGCTCCCGCGCGCCCCTTGTGAGAAACTAAGAGTGTCAATGTCCTCCGGGTGTCGCATCCATCCGCGCACCCAAACCGTGACTCAACACCCTCTATCACACCCGGCCGGATGCATGCCGCGCTTGCGCCGCGACCGGCCCCAGGAATGCAACAGAATGATCAGTGTCAGCAACATCAGCATGCGCTACGGCTCCAAAGTTCTCTTTGAGGAAGTGAGCGTCTCCTTTGTCCCCGGTCGCCGCTACGGACTCACCGGACCCAACGGCGCCGGCAAGTCCACCTTCATGAAGATCCTCACCGGCGAGCTCGATCCGCAAAAGGGCACCGTCGTGCGTCCCCGCAAGCTCGGCGTCCTGCGTCAGGACCAGTTCGCCTTCGACGCCTATCGCGTTATTGACACCGTCATCATGGGCAACAAGCCCCTCTGGGCTGCCCTCGAAGAGCGCGACCGCATTTACGAGAAGGCCGAGATGACCAATGAGGACGGCATGAGGCTCGGCGAGCTCGAAGGCGTCATCGGCGACGAAGACGGTTACACCGCCGAGAGCGATGCCGCCGTGCTGCTGCAAGGCCTCGACATCGACGATGCACTGCACGAGCGCAAAATGTCTGAGCTGCAGGGCGGCCAGAAGGTCCGCGTCCTTCTCGCTCAGGCGCTCTTCGGCAAGCCGGAAGCGTTGCTCCTCGACGAGCCGACCAACTACCTCGATCTCGACTCCATCCACTGGCTACAGGATTTTCTGCAGAAGTATGACGGCACCCTGATCGCCATCTCCCACGACCGCCACTTCCTCAATGCGGTCACCACCCACACCGCGGACATCGATTATCAGACCATCATCGTCTACACCGGCGGCTACGACGAGATGGTGATGGCCAAAACGCAGGTGCGTTCCACGCTGGAGTCGCAAAACGCCCAGCGCGAAAAAAAGATCGCCCAGCTCAACGACTTCATCGCCCGGTTCGCCGCCGGCACCCGCTCCAGCCAGGTCACCAGCCGCCGCAAAGAAGTCGAGCGCCTGCAGACCAACGAGCTCGCCCGCTCCAACATCCAGCGCCCCTACATCCGCTTCGATCAGGTGCGCCCCTCGGGCAAGCATGTGCTCGAGTTCAAGCACATCACCAAGCTCTACGGCGAGCAGACCGTCATTGACGCCTTCAGCGCAAACATCCTGCGCGGCGAAAAAATATGCCTCATGGGTCGAAACGGCGCCGGCAAAACCACCCTGCTCAAAAGCCTCCTCGCCAACTACCCCGGCCTCGCCGACAAGGAATTCACGCTCGACTCCGGCTCTGTCTTCTGGGGCCACGAGGCGCAAGTCGGCTATTTCCCGCAAGACGTCGGCGCTACCATCGAACACGGCCTCACCGTCGCCGAGTGGCTGCACCGCTTTGACCCCAAGGCCACCGTCGAAGAGATTCGCGGCATCCTCGGCCAGATGCTCTTCTCCGGCGAAGAGGGCGGCAAGCCCACAAAGGCTTTGAGCGGCGGCGAGCAGGCGCGGCTTGTCTTCTGCAAGCTCATCCTCACCAAGCCCAACATCCTCATCTTCGATGAGCCCACCAACCACCTCGACCTCGAAGCCATCAACGCGCTCAACATCGCGCTGCAACGCTACGAGGGCACAGTGTTGTTAGTCACGCACGACCACGACCTCATCGACGAGGTAGCCACCCGCCTCTGGCACTTTGACGCGAACGGCATCGAGGACTTCCAGGGCCCCTACGAAGAGTGGAAAGGCAAGCACAACTAACATCGCCTGACTCCACCCTTTCCCATCCACCAACTCTGGATGGCTCGGCTGGCGGGTGGCCCTGGTCCCAATGACCTTTCCAGACCACAATGAGGGTGCCCCCGGTCCCTCGCA
>JAJZGF010000194.1 GCA_021805025.1 Acidobacteriota bacterium | reverse complement strand
CGGCACAAGCGCCACAAATGTACCGAAGACCATGAACACCACGCCCGCCCAGATCCAGCTCACCAGCGGATTCAGAAATGCCTTGATAATCGGTTGCCCTGTGTCGGGATTCGTGCCTTCATATACCACATACAAATCCCAGCTCAGCACGGAATGAATGGCCACCATCGTCTGCGGCTGCTGGCTGGCCAGATACACCCGCTTCTCGGGCGTCATCTGGAACTGCTTCTTGCCGTTTTGGTAGACATCCAGCAGCGCGTACTCTGAGTCGTAGTTCAGGTTCGAGTCCTGCGTGAAGCCCACGCACTGCAGGGTGTACGGGCCAATCGCCATCGTGCTGTTCAGCCCCAACTCGCTTTCCTGGCTGCGGTTGAAGGCCGCGCCTGCCAGCCCCACCACCACAATCACCACTCCAATGTGGATGATGTAGCCGCCGTAACGCCGCGTGTTGCGCCGAGTCAACAGATACATCGCCGAGAACAGGTTGCGACGGGTTTGTCGTGCAATCACGCCCGCGCCGCGCAGGAACTCTGAAAGTATGGCCGTAAACACCCCCGCCGAGAGCCCGAAGGCCACCAGCGCGTAGAAATTGCCCGTGTCGAAGACGCCATCCTTCCACGGCCGCGCGCCCACCGCCAGACAGACAATCACCGTCGCCCACAGCGCAATCGAAGGAACCACAAAATTGCGCCGAATCGCCCGCAGTGAGGTCGACCGCCACGGCAGCAGCGGCCCCACGCCCGTCAGAAACAGCAGGAACAGCCCAATCGGAATCGCGACCCTGTTATAGAACGGCGGCCCCACCGTCACCTTGGTCCCCTGCACATACTCGCTCAGGATCGGGAAGAGCGTGCCCCACAGAATCACAAAGCAGGCGGCCAGCAGCACCAGGTTGTTGAACAGAAAGCTCGACTCGCGGCTCACCAGCGACTCCAGCCGCTGCTCGCTCTTCAGGTGGCTGCGCTGCAAAATGTACGTGAAGATGCACACCGCCAGCACAATCACGAGGAAGGCCACAAACCAGTTCCCGATCGACGACTGCGCAAACGCGTGCACCGAACTCACCAGCCCGCCGCGCGTCAGCAGCGTCCCCAGAATGGACAGCATGAAGGTGGAGAAGATGAGCCACACATTCCAGCTCTTCATCATCCCTTTGCGTTCCTGCATCATCACCGAGTGCAGAAACGCAGTACCCGTCAGCCAAGGCATGAAGCTGGCGTTCTCCACCGGGTCCCAGCCCCAGTAGCCGCCCCAACCCAGCACCGCATAGGCCCAGTGCATGCCGAGAAAGATGCCCATGGTCAGAAACAGCCAGGTCACCATCGTCCAGCCGCGCGTAATCCTGATCCATTTTTCGCCGGGGTAGCGCATCATCAGCGCGCCCAGCGCAAAGGCAAAGGGAATCGTAAACCCGACATAACCCAGGTACAGCATCGGCGGGTGGATCACCATCTCCGGATACTGCAGCAGCGGGTTCAGTCCGTTGCCGTCATCGGGAAGCGCGCCCTTCAGCAGAGAGAACGGCGGAGCCGCAAAGTTCACTACCGACAGAAAGAAGAGCTGGACACCCGCCAGAATCGTTCCCGCGTAGGCATAGAGCTTCACGTCCGTCTTGTGCAGCAGCCGCAGCACAAACCCGTAGGCTCCCAGCAGCCACGCCCAAAGCAGCAGCGACCCCTCCTGCCCGCTCCACAACGCCGCAAACTTGTACGGCGCCGGCAGTGCCCGGTTCGAGTGCTCCATGATGTATGTGATTGAGAAATCGTTGTTAAATACAGACCACACCAGCGCAAACGCCGCCGCGGTCACCGCCGCAAACCCCGCAATGCCTGCGCGGCGCGCGGTGTCGGCCAGCCGTTCCGGTGAGATGCGCGCCGGCTGTCCGGTCGCAATCAGCCGCAACGCTATTGCCCCGGCAAACAAGTTATAGGCGGCCAGCGCCAGAGCGATCAACAGGGCAAAACTACCAAAGGCTGCCATCAGGTCTCCAACACAATTCTCGCATGCAGACTGGCAGCCTCAATCAATGGCATCCAGCAAGCTCATTCTTCCTCAAGCATAGGCCCTTTTAATGTGATTGGCCTCACACTTGAGGTGGAGAGTTTTAGCTGGTAAGAATGGGCTCGCGGCGGGTCCGGCAGGTCTACTCTCGGCCCTTGGCAAGAAGCCTGCTCGCCATCGTAAGCATCTCTTCGGACGGAGCGGTACGGGCCAGGAAGCTGACTCCTTCGGCCGCGTAGTCCGCTGGCGCTTCGTCCAGGCTGCCCAGCACAAGCACCGGCAGCTTGGGACGGCGCGCATGCAGTTCGGCCACAAACTGCGGTCCGCTCAGGCCCGGCATGTGCAGGCCGGAGATCACCAGGCCCAGCTCCTGTGCGAACTGAGGTTGCTCCAGCAGGCACAGCGCCTCGGCCGCATCGGCCGCACGTTGAACGTTCTTGAATTTTTTGCCGAGGATGGACTTGCGTGCGAATGCCTGAAGCGGATCGTCGTCCACAAGTAAGATGGTTGCCATGTTCCCCTGAACCCGCACGGCCGCTTGCGAGCCGCTCCAGCGATCTATTTACGAACTAAACAGCTACGATGACGCAATCCCCCCAAGCGGTTGCCTGTGCCCGCTAAGGCCGCTCCTGGCTTGCCCAGCTCTCAGCCAAACAGGAACTCCTTCTCCCGCAGTTCCCTGATGCTGTCGCGAAGTTTTGCCGCCTTCTCAAACTCAAACCGCTTGGCTGCTTCGCGCATCTCCGTCTCCATCTTGCCGATGAACTGATCCACATCGGCCTGCGAGGTAAACTCCGGTAAGCCGGCAGTTTCCTCTTCCACCACGTCGCCGTACTCGGCCTTTAGAATCTGCGCCAGACCCATGTCGATTGCGCTCACAATCGACTGCGGCGTAATGCCGTGCTCCTCGTTGTATGCCCTCTGGATCGCGCGTCGTCGGTCCGTCTCGCCCATCGCCTGCCGCATCGAATTCGTGATCCGGTCTGCATAAAGAATGGCCCGGCCCTCCACGTGCCGCGCCGCACGCCCCATCGTCTGGATCAACGATCCACTCGAACGCAGAAACCCTTCCTTGTCCGCATCCAGAATCGCCACCAGCGAAACCTCGGGCAGGTCCAGACCCTCGCGCAGCAGGTTGATCCCGACCAGCACGTCATACTCACCCTTGCGCAGCCCGGCCAGCAGCTTCACCCGCTCCAGCGTCTCAATCTCGGAGTGCATGTAGCGGCAGCGCACGCCCACTTCGGTGTAGTACCCGGCCAGATCCTCGGCCATCCGCTTGGTCAGCGTCGTCACCAGCACGCGCTCGTTCTTCTTCGCCCGGTCGCGGATCTCGGCCAGCAGGTCGTCAATCTGCCCTTTCACCGGCCGCACTTCCACCTCCGGATCCACCAGCCCCGTTGGCCGGATCACCTGCTCCACCACCACCCCGGCCGAGCGCGTCAGCTCATACGGCCCCGGCGTTGCCGAAACATAAATGGCCTGCTGAACCCGGTTCTCAAACTCCTCAAACTTCAGCGGACGGTTGTCCATCGCAGATGGCAGCCGAAAGCCGTAATCCACCAGGTTCTGCTTGCGACTGCGGTCGCCAAACCACATCCCATGCACCTGCGGAATCGTCGCGTGGCTCTCGTCCACAAACAGCAGAAAGTCGCGCGGAAAGTAGTCCAGCAGCGTCGGCGGTGGCTCGCCCGGCAGCCGTCCGCTGAAGTGCCGCGAGTAGTTCTCGATCCCGTGGCAGTAGCCCATCGACTTGATCATCTCCAGGTCGAACCGCGTCCGCTGGTTCACGCGCTGCGCTTCCACCATCCGGCCTTCGGCCTCCAGCTTGCCCACCCAGTCATGCAGCTCGGCCAGAATCGACTCAATCGCCTCCGCCTTGCGCTCCGGCTGCACCACATAGTGGCTCTTCGGGTAAATCGGCAGCCGCGCATACTTCTGCTTCACCGTGCCGAACAGCGGGTCAATCTGCGCCAGCGATTCAATCTCGTCGCCGAACATCTCAATCCGGTAGGCATTCTCGTCATAGGTAGGGAAGACCTCGATCACGTCGCCACGCACCCGAAACGTCCCGCGCCGGAAGTCCGTGTCGTTCCGCTCGTAGAGAATCTCCACCAGCCGCCGCGTAATGTCCTTGCGGCTGATGCGCTGGCCCTTTTCCAGCAGCAGCAGCATCCCGTAGTAGGCCTCCGGCGATCCCAGGCCATAGATACAGCTCACCGAGCTCACAATAATCGCGTCCCGCCGCTCAAACAGGCTGCGCGTCGCCGAGAGCCGCAGCTTGTCCAGCTCCTCGTTGATCGTCGCTTCCTTCTCGATATACAGGTCGCCCGCGGGAATGTACGCCTCCGGCTGGTAGTAGTCGTAGTAGCTCACGAAGTACTCGACCGCGTTGCCCGGAAAGAACTGCTTGAACTCGTGATAGAGCTGCGCCGCCAGCGTCTTGTTGTGCGCCAGAATCAGCGCCGGCCGGTTCGACTGCTCGATGACCTTCGCCATGGTGAAGGTCTTGCCCGACCCCGTCACACCCAGCAGTACCTGGTGCTTTTCACCGGCAGCCAGGCCGTCCACCAGCTCTTCAATCGCCCGCGGCTGGTCCCCACGCGGCTTGTACGGCGTCACAAGCTGAAAGTCCATTCCGGGATTATAGCGGAAGATAGGCGAATATCAGGCGAAAAACCAGCACCCGAATAGTGAACATGGTTTCTAACGGCGTCGCACCAATCCGCCATACCGCGTTCTGCTCGTGCCGCGACTTTCGTCCCGTAGGGACGAATCGAAGATAGCCCAGGATGTAATCCTGGGAAAATCGCACCAACAACACTGCCCGCCGTCCCGTAGGGACGGCACGAGCGACGCTCATCCCCAAACATACCGCGGATCGTATTCGATGGCGTGCCTCTTAAAAAGCGGCCTGCTGACCCGCGACCGCGCTCTAGGTGCGCCACTATCGGCATAACTTTTCCTGCCGCGCACCTATGTCAAGCCCATCGAGCTTCGGCCTAGAATATGGAACATGGAATGGTACAAGTGGGTGTTCGATGGCGTAGGTGGCGCTGGCCTAGCGGCAATCTGTACCGCGCTTGTTAGGAGCTGGGCAAGGCACAAGAAGCCGAGAGACATCGCTGGCGCGATCCAGTCCTCTCAGGTCGCAAACATATCGGCACCAGTCGGGTCTTCTCAGATCGCAGTTGGAACGAACATTCGTCAGAAGCTCGAAAACCACCATCATCACTACCAACCCGACATCGGGCCCCCGTTACTGCGCAACACGGAGCCCACGCCAACACAGATTATGGAAGAGCTTCGCGGCGTTGCGCCGTTCGACCTCGAAAACGCAAGCAGAAAGTATATTGGAATCCCTATCCTTTGGAAGCTCCGCTTCTCAGCTGTCTCCGACCTCGGACATGGGGAGCCAGTTTGGCTTATCCACACGGACTTTGTTCCCGACTCCAAGGAGGAGTGTTGGAGAGAGCTGGTTACTTTTCAGATGACCGAAATCCCACCGCTGCTCAAGTCTGCTCCACAAGATAGCGTCCTTTGGGTTCGTGGGTCAGTCTCTAGCGCAATTCCATTCGTAAAGTTGAACCGAGACCCAGAGATATTGAACGTTGAGCGCCCAAATAGAATATCTACCCCACCGAATGTTGCCCCGTTCCAATCAGTCAGCGACAGGACCTCTCAGATTGAGAGCAACAGCACGACCGATAGCGAAACTTGATGTCTAACCGATGGCTGCCTCTCCATGACGCAGCCTCACCGCGGCATGGCTGGGCTGGCCAATAGCACGTTCCCTCTCCGCTCCCCGCTCACGCCGCATCCACATACAGCCGCTTCCCCAGCGCCCTCAGCGCCACGTCAATCCGGTCGATCTTGGTTGGGTGCCTCAGGTTCGTCAGGCGGTTCACCTCCTGCCGAGCGGTGCCGGTCCACCAGGCTCAACGCGATAAGCCCCCGTCCCGCACCATGGCAAGAACTTCCCTGTGAAAACTTGAGAACAGGTATACTTGGAGTGTGACTACCACCGTCCTTCACCCCACCTCGACTGGCAGCCAAGACGGCGCTTCCCCCACGCAGAAACGAGTGCTCCTGCTCAAGCCGCGCGGCTTCTGCGCCGGTGTGGTCCGCGCAATCGACATTGTAAAAATCGCCCTCGAGACCTTCGGCGCACCCATCTACGTCCGCCGGGAGATTGTCCACAACCGCTATGTCGTGAATGAATTAGCGGAGAAGGGCGCAATCTTCGTTCATGAGATCGAAGAGGTTCCCGACGGCCAGCGTGTCATCTACTCGGCCCACGGCGTCTCGCCTGCCGTTCGCGACTCGAGCAAATCCCGCCACCTCAAGGTCATTGACGCCACCTGCCCCCTCGTCACCAAGGTCCACATTGAGGCTGTCAAGTTCGCCCAGCAGGGA
>JAJZGF010000193.1 GCA_021805025.1 Acidobacteriota bacterium | reverse complement strand
TCCTCCAATTCCTACAACCAGCAGTCGGTCTTCGGTTCGAACACCAACATCTACACCGGCGACTCTTCGGCGAAGGGCGCATCGATCAACGATCTGAACATTGGATCGCTCTCCTCTTCCAACGTGGGGCAGACGGGCGGCGCTATGGGTTACACCAGCGGCCAGAGCGTCTTTGTTGATCTCTCCTCGGCTACCGTCAACGCGCAGTCCACGGATTCCATCACCGGTGGCAGCACTCTGGACATCACCTATGCAATCGCCAACACAACGGGCGGCGTGGTCTCCGCGACCGCCAAAATCAGCACCGGCGGCACGACCGGGTACGCGAATAACGTATCCGGCATGATCGCCGCGATTAACGGATCGGGGCTCGGTCTGACGGCCTCGTTCGCGACCGAGGCGGCCTCGGAGGGCTCAGGAGCCGCAAGCCCGAACGCGACCGGCATCATGATCTCCGGCAACGTGGTCACGGCCGCACCCACTTCCGTTGGACAGGTTGAGGTGGCGCAGGATGCAACCACACCGATTACCGACACCAGCACCACAGGAACGTCCGCGGTCGCAGCTGGAACCACGGGAACTGCGACCATCAGCTACACGGCAAGCAGCGGCCAGAGTCTCTCCTCCTCGAGCTTGACCAACCAGACCAACGCCCAGTCGGCTCTGACCTCGCTGAACGCAGCGATCAGCGACGTGGCGGCCCAGGACGGCTACATCGGCGCGCAGATCAATACGCTGAATTCCGCCAGCCAGGTGATCAACACGCAGCAGCAGAACATCGTCGCCGCGCAGAACGCAGTCCAGGCTACGGATTACGCGCAGGCCTCCTCGAACCTTTCGAAGTTTGAGATCCTGAGCCAGACCGGCATCTCCGCCCTGGCCCAGGCCAACAGCCTGCAGCAGGAAGTGACAAAGCTGCTGCAGTAATTCCGCAACCTGCCGATAACCAGAGGGGCGTCCCGACCGGACGCCCTTGCTGGCGTAGCGCGCCAGGGGCTGCGGCGGTTGGAATGAGATTCCTCCAATTCCTTCCGCGCGCTGCTGGCACGAAGGGTGCAAAAGGGACTACCCGGAGGACGCAATGGGCACGGTAGGACTGAGCTTTGGCTCGCCGATGAGCGGCACAGGCTTCAACGTCAGCTCGACAGTGGCGTCGATTGTGAGCAATCTGCAGAACGTGGAGACGCCCTGGAAGAGCCAGCTGACCTCGCTGCAAAGCCAGGACACGGTGCTATCCAGTATGGGCACCTTGTTCTCAAACCTTTCCAACGACATGAGTGCGCTGACGGATTTCCAGGGCGTGCTGGCGCAAAAGACCGGCTCCAGTTCCGACACCAATGTGCTGCAGCTTACCTCCGCCTCTTCGTCGGCGACCGCGGGGACACACACGGTGGTTGTCAACACCCTCGCACAGACCTCCAGCGGTTATATGACGGTCATCCCAAGCGCTTCCGATACACTTTCCGGCTCCATGACGATTCAGGTCGGCAGCGGGGCAGCGAAGGTCATTACGCTGGGTTCAACGAACAATACGCTCTCCGGCCTGGCGGCAGCGATCAATGCCTCAGGGGCGGGTGTGACAGCTTCCGTACTCACCGATTCTGCCGGCTCGCGTCTGAGCCTTGTCTCCGGCACCTCGGGAGCGAATGGCAACCTCACGATCAGCGCCAGCTCGATTGTGGATACCAGCAATTCCAATGCGGCCCTGTCGTACACCTCCACGGTGACGGGTTCCGATGCATCGCTGGTGGTCGATGGCGTGACGCTCTCCAGCGCCTCCAACACGGTGTCCAATCTGATTCCCGGCGTGACCTTTCAGTTGCTGAGCGCCAGTTCTGCCGGGTCGCAGGTGCAGGTGGTGATCGGCAACTACAACACCGGGGTCGAAAGCGCCGTCGGAGGCATGGTCTCTGATTACAACGCGCTGATCAGCGCCATCAACACGCAGCATGGGAATGACAGTTCAGGCAATCCTGAGCCGCTCTTCGGTTCGCCAACACTCTCTCTGTTGCAGCAGCAGCTCATGGGGAGCCTTAACACGCAGAACCCCAACGGCTATCTGGACACCATCGCAAACTCCGCCGACACGCTCTCCGGCTCCATGACGATTCAGGTTGGCAGCGGCACCCCGCAGAGCGTGACGTTGAACTCGACCGACAATACACTCTCCGGCCTGGCCTCGGCCATCAATGCAGCCAGTATGGGAGTCACGGCAAACATTGTCACCGATAGCTCCGGTTCCCGGCTGGTCCTTGTGTCGGGCACCGCCGGTTCGGCTGGCGCCTTGACTGTGACCTCGGCGATTACGGATACAACGACGAGCACGGCGCTCAATTACAACGCCAGCTCGTCGGATATCTCCAGTCTCACAAGCCTTGGCATCAGCGTGAACAATGACGGCTCGCTGACGCTCGATACCACCTCACTTGATTCGCTGTTGAATACCGACTTCAATGGCGTCGTTGGGTTCTTCCAGAACGCAAACAGTTGGGGGACAACCTTCTCCAGTACGCTGAGCAATGCCGGGACAGGTTCCGCAACCGGAGTGCTCAAGCTCGCACAGAACGCCAACAGCACCATCGAATCGAATTTGAATGTAGACGTCTCGCGGGAAGAGGCCCTGATTTCCGTGCAGCAGAAGAGCCTGACGGCCGAACTGAACAGCGCCAACGAAATCCTGCAGGGACTTCCTTCGCAACTGCTCAGCGTCAATGAGATATATTCGGCCATTTCCGGCTATAACCAGAACCAGAATGGCTGAAAGGCAGTTCTACCATGTCGAGTTATCGGGAACACGCCTTGGACGGAGCATCGGCGATCGACCTTGTGGTGGCCCTCTACGATGGCATCGTACGCTTTCTCTATCTCGCTGCCGCAGCGGTTGACCGCGGCGATGAAGCCGGGCGGAGGGCAGCGGTGAAGCGGGCGCTGGATATTATCATCCACTTGCAGGCGAGACTGCGCATGGACATTGGAGGGAGGCCTGCAACTGCGCTCGGCGAGTTCTACGCGTCAATTTTCGCCGAGATTCTAAAAGCCTCTCAAGCCGCATCACGGCCGAAGTTCGAACACGCAATCGAGTGCGTCCGCAATGTCCGCGAGGCCTGGAAACAGGTCGCAGCCGAGTCGCCAGATCGCCATGGACCGTCCGAGGCTGGAAGCGGCGCGCAGGCCGCTCTGCGAAGGCCTACCGACGGCGAGGAAGGCATGCAGTCCTCTGCAATGATCGCTACAAAGTGGACTGCCTGAAGTTTTAACCGGCGACTGTGAGCTCTTCTTCCAGTTGTTGCTTTTGATAGAGGCTCGCGTAGTAGCCGTCGAGCGCAAGCAACTCGTCATGGCCGCCGAGCTCAACAATCCGGCCGTGATCGAGGACTGCAATCTGGTCCGCGTTCCGCACCGTAGAGACGCGATGCGAGATCAGAATTGTGGTTGCCGTGGCCGTGTAGGCTCGCAGGCCGCCAAGAATGCGTTCTTCGGTGTAGGTGTCGACACTGGCAAGAGCATCATCAAGAATGAGAATGGCCGGACGCCGGAGGAGTGCGCGGGCGATGGCGGCACGCTGCTTCTGCCCCCCCGAGAGGGTCACCCCACGCTCACCGACCACAGTATCGAGCCCAAGCGGAAACTCTTCAAATTCCTTGCGAATGTGGGCAGCTTCGGCAGCTTGCAGTATCTCTTCAAGGCGGGCTTCCGGAGATCCAAATGCAAGATTCTCGCGGATCGTTTCGCTGAAGAGAAATGTCTCCTGCGGCACCATCCCGACGTTGTGCCGGAGAACGGCCAGCGGGTAGGCTCGCACGGACCTGCCGTCGATCAGCAAAGCACCTTCTGGCGCCTCATGCATCCGCGTGATGAGCTTAACCAGAGTGGACTTGCCTGATCCGGTTGGTCCAACGATGGCAAGGCTTGACCCCGCCGGTATGCGAAGCGAGATGTCGTGAAGGACCCGCGTGTCGCCATAACTGAAGTTTAGCTCCCGGAACTCGATCTCACCCCTGAGCACTGTGTCTTCCGAGATCGCAGGATCTGCCTCGCGGTCATCGATACTCGGCGTGGCGCGAAGGAGTTCATCGATGCGCTTCACGGATGCTGTGCCGCGCTGGAATAGATTCACTACCCAGCCAACGGCAATGATGGGCCAGATGAGCAGGATCATGTACGTGTTGAATGCCACGAACTCGCCCGCGCTGATGCGGTGACTTATGACCAGATGCCCGCCGACGAGCAATGTGATCACCATGGAGATCCCAAGGATGAACTCAAGTGTGGGCCATAGCATGCCCATCAACTGCACGAGGCGTTGCGCGCGCGCAATATAGCGGAGATTAAGATGTTCAAACCGCTTAATCTGCGACTCTTCACGGGCGAATGCGCGCACCAGCCGTGCGCCTGAGTAATTTTCCTGAGCCTGCGATGATATCTCGGAAAAGCTTTCCTGAATTCGCTCAAACCGCTCGTGGATCTTGCGACCGAAGTACTGCACGAGGATGCTTGCCAGGGGCATCGGAGCCCAGGCAACAAGTGTGAGAAAGGGGCTGATTCGAAGAAGAAAGAACAGGGCGCCGAAGGTAAAAAAGATTGTATTGGCGCTGTACATTAAAGCCGGACCCAGCAGCATGCGGACCGCATTCAAATCGTTCGTCATGCGGGCCATAATGTCGCCCGTGCGGTAGTCGCGATAAAAGCCTGAGTCCTGCAGTTCGAGTTTGCGAAAAAGATCATTTCGCATATCGAATTCAATCTCCCGCGAGATGCCGATCAGGATCCATCGCTGGGCATAGAGGAAAACACCTTTGACGAGTGAAATGGCAACGAGAATCCCGGCAAATTCAAGGATGCGGTACCGCGTCACGCCATGGTCAAGATCATCGATCGCCGCCTGCAGAACCTTGGGAAATAAGACCCATACCGCGTTTGTGCAGATAACGCAGAAAAGTCCGAGCACGTAGCCCCAACGATACCGTCGCATGTAGCCAAGCAAGGGAGTGAGGTCGCGCAGCATGATCCTATTGTACGGGGTGCCCCGCGAATTTCATGCAACCGGGGTATCCTGCGCGTGCGGAGATGCGCAGCGCCGGTCAGGTCTGTGTCCGCAGCAAAAGGTAGCCGCCTACCAGGCCGAAGAGGATATCCGGAGCCCACGCAGCCAGGGCGGCGGGCAGATCGTTTACGCTTCCCATGGCGCCAAAGAGGCCATCCATTACCCAGTATGTAAGCGCAACAAGAATTGCGACGGCAATGCCGGTCAGCGAGCCGCGGCGGCCCATGGATAGAGCAAACGGAATGGCCAGCACGGCCATAATCACCGCTACCGCGGGGTAGGCGAGCTTATGCCAGAGAGCGACCCGCAGCCGCATCGTATCAAATCCGCTCTGCCTGAGGTCACTGATGTAGCGCCGCAACTGCCCAAAATTCATCTCCTGGGACTGGAGGCTTTCTTTGTTGAAATAGCCGGGCTCCTCGTGGATTTCCGCGAAGGTAGTCTGCTTAAACTCCTGGTAGCTTCCTTCCACCACCTGCGCTCCGTTGAAGTCCCGCTTCCACCCATTTTCGAAGACCCATGCATGTGCATCAGGGTTCCAGAAGACACGAGCGGCAAAGATGCGCCGCGTCAAAGAGAACGTATCCGGCTTGAATTCAAACACGGAAAGATTCGCGAACTCATTTTGGTCGCGGTCAAAGAACTGGTAGTAAAAGATGTGGCTTGGCTCATTCTTTTCAAACTCGCCGAAGATCCACTTTTGCTCTGGATGCAGGAAGGTCTGCGGAGGGCGTCCCTTGATCGTGCTCCGGAGCGCCTCCTGACGCCGATTTGCCTGCGGCAGGTAGAACTCGTCAAAGAGATAGAGACAAACGGCGAGCGTGGCGGAGATGCAGACAACGGGCACAACGAGCCTGTAGAGGCTGATGCCGGTGGCCTTCATGGCAACGATTTCGCTGTTGCGGTTGAGCACTCCAAAGGTGACCAGAACGCTGATGAGAACGGCCAGCGGGGCAATCTGATACATCATGCTGGGCGTGAGATTGATCAGATACGCGCCAACCGTTTCAAGTCGAATATGATTGCGCAGGATATCCCCGACCAACTCAAAGAACGTGAAGACAAGCATCAGCAGGACAAAGCTTGCCAGCACCAGCAGAAATGTCCCCAGGAACTCACGCATGACGTATGCATCAAGGATGCGAGGAAACGTGCTTTGACCTTTGAGGCGTGCCTTCCTGGGATGAAGGCGCTGCAGCAGTCCATTGTAATGAAAAGCTCTGTTGGCGGGCTCGGGAGGGGTGTGCGGGGTACGCAGGGCCCAGCTGGCAATCGCATTGAGCACGCGCCCGCCGTTCGCCATCTCCCAGAGAAGGAAGATGCCCACCGCCGCGAAGAGGAAATTCGCCATCCACACGCCAAGAAAAGGCGGCAGGCGGTTCTGTTTGCT
>JAJZGF010000192.1 GCA_021805025.1 Acidobacteriota bacterium | reverse complement strand
TCTGCTGGGCAGGATTCTGAATAACTTTGGCGCGGTGGTGGTGGCGATTGCAGGAATCTCACTGGTGGTGGGCGGGATTGTGATTATGAATATCATGCTGGTGAGCGTGACGGAGCGGACGCGGGAGATTGGGGTGCGGAAGGCGCTGGGGGCGCGGCGGCAGGATATTCTGCTGCAGTTTCTGATTGAGTCGGCGACGATGTCGCTGGTGGGTGGGGTGATCGGGGTGATTGCCGGCATCTCAGTTGCGAAAGCGATTACGCTGGTGATCGCGTTCCCGTCGGTGGTGCAGGTGTGGTCGATACTGCTGAGTCTATTTGTCGCGACGGCGGTGGGCTTGTTTTTCGGGGTGTATCCGGCGCACAAGGCAGCGCAGCTGGATCCGATAGTGGCGCTGCGAGCGGAGCTCTAACGATGCGACTGAGCGACTCAAAAGAATCAGTGAAGCTGGCACTGGACACGCTGCGGAAGAACAAGCTGCGCTCGGGGCTGACGATCCTGGGCATCTCGATCGGCATTTCGACGGTGATTCTGATTTCGTCGGCGATCAACGGGCTGAATACGAATATCGCGCAGTTTGTGAACTCGCTGGGAACGAACGATCTGTGGGTCTTCCGGTTTGAGCCGTTCGGCAAGCGGCCGACGACCGAAGAACTGAACCGCAAGCAGCTCACCTTTGAAGATGGCATTGCGATGCGCGCGCTGCCGCACGTGGCGGCGGTGGACCCGGAGCTGACTTCGCAGAACTTCCAGACTGGGGTGGGCGATGTGTCGATGAAGGCGGGCGGCCACTCGATCCAGAACACGATTCTGAACGGCAGCACCTCGGCGGTCAAGGACGTAACAGACATCGAGATGCTGGAAGGGCGGATGTGGACGGATGCCGAGGAACAGCGCTCGGCCAACGTGGTGGTGCTGGGCCACGATGCGGCGGAGGATCTGTTTCCGGAGGGGTCGCCGCTGGGCAAGGACGTGGAGTGCCGGGGGGATATTTTCACGGTGATCGGAGTGCTGGACGTGCAGCCGCAGCCGTTTGGGAGCGGGCGGAACACGCAGGACAACTCGGCGTATTTTCCGATCACGACGTTCCACAAGATCCATCCGGAGATCAAAGACTACTGGATTGTGGTGAAGTATGACCAACAGGCAAACAAGCCGCTGGTGGTGGAGGAGGTTCGCAATCTGCTTCGGGTGCGGCGGGGGTTGCGGTCCAATCAGGACGACAACTTTGCGATCTTCGGGCCGGATTCGCTGACGCGGCTGTGGAACCAACTGACGGGCGGACTGTTTCTTTTCATGGTGGCGGTGTCGTCGGTGGGCCTGATGGTGGGCGGCGTGGGCGTGATGAACATCATGCTGGTGAGCGTGACGGAGCGGACGCGGGAGATTGGGGTGCGGAAGGCGATCGGCGCGACGCGGAAGAATATCCTGCTGCAGTTCACGCTGGAGGCAGTGACGCTGTGCATGGTGGGCGGCGTGGCGGGGATTCTGGCGGGTGCGCTGTTTACGCTGATTCTGCACTTTGCGGTATCGTTTTTGCACGCGGCGCTCTCGGCAACGTGGGTTCTGATTTCCTTCCTTGTGGCGTGCGCGATTGGACTGGTCTTCGGGATCTATCCGGCGTGGAAGGCGGCATCCATGGATCCGATTGAGGCGCTGCGCTACGAATGAGTTGCAGTTGAGTGTAGCGGAGACCTTGAGCAGCAGCGGCTTGGTCTGTTAGGAATGGGATGGTTCGTGAAGGGACCATCCACAGATGAAGAAGAACCTTTGTCGTCGTACTTTTCTTCGCAGCGTGACCTTTGCCGCAGCGGCAGTGGCTGTCCCGGCTGCGCCCGCCGAGCCCCACGCCGAGAGCGGTGCACCTGCGCCGATCCGGTTGGGGCTTGCCAGCTATACCTTTCGTGAGTTCATGCGGCCCCAGCTGATTGCCTATATGCGCGAGCTTCGCCTTACGGGACTGAATGCGAAGGACGTGAAGAACCATCTGCCGATGGATCCGGGCGATGAGGCGCGCGCACTCTATGACTACGCGACGAACGGCATCCATGTTCATGCGGTGGGCGCGGTGTACTTCCCGAAGAATGAGGATGCGGATATTCGCGCGAAGTTTGAGTATGCGCGGCGGGCGGGCGCCAAGGTGATTGTGGCGGGCGATCCGCTGCCGGAGGCGCTGCCGCGGATCGAGCGGTTCGTGCAGGAGTACGACATTCAATTTGCGATTCACAACCACGGGCCTGAGGACAAGATCTACCACTCGCCGCTGGATGTGCTGAAGGCCGTGGGCCAGATGGACCGGCGGATGGGCTGCTGCATCGACGTGGGGCATTGCGCGCGCGCGGGCGTGGATGTGGTGGAGGCGATTCACGCGGCGGGACCGCGGCTGTTCAACGTGCACATGAAGGACCTGGCGGACCTGAAAGAGAAAGAGAGCCAGGTGGCGGTGGGCCAGGGCAAGCTGCCGATACGGGAGATTTTTCAGGCGCTGATAGCGATCAAGTATGCGGGATGGGTGGACCTGGAGTATGAGATTCACGGCGAGGACCCGATGCCGGGCGTGACGGAGAGCTTTGCCTATATGCGCGGCGTGCTGACGGGGATGGGCTACGCGGCGAACGGGTGAGAGCGCGCGAGGGCAGGCAGGCGGCGCTATGCTGGAGCGGTTCAGGCCAGCGCGAGTTCTGTGGTGACTGAACGCGCGACGGTGATGACGCTGATGTCGTCTTCCTGGCCAAAGATTTGTGCGGCATGGGCGACTTCGGCGGCGGTTCCGGATGCACGGAGGAGTTCGCGAACGCGCTCAAAGCCGAAGAGGTTGCCGGCGGCGTCAGTGGCTTCCGCGATGCCGTCTGAGACGAGCACGAGCTTGTCATTGGCCTGGAGTTTGAAGTGCATGACGGAGGGCTCGGCGGTTGCGATGATGCCGAGGGGCAATGCGCCCTCCATTGCGAGGGGCTCGCCGTTGAGATAGGGCGGCAAATGCCCAGCGTTGGCGAGGGTGACGCTGCCGTCGCGGTCGATGCGCAGCGCGAGACAGGTGGCCTGGGCGTCTCCGCGGCCGATGAGGCGCTGGTTGAGCGCCTTGAGAATCGCGACAGGTTCCCTGGTCCAATCGACCGTCGAGCGGATGGCCCCGACGAGCAGCGCGACGAGCATGCCGGCTTTGAGTCCCTTGCCGGTGACGTCGCCTGCGACGATGAGCAGACTGTTGTCGGTCTCGTTCGGGATGATTTGAAAGAAGTCGCCGCCGACCTCGCGCGCGGGACGGTACTCGCTCTCGATGACGAAGCCCGGATGTTGGATGCGCTGCTCGGGCACGATGACCTGCTGGACTTCCTGCGCCTGCTTCACATCTAGTGCCATTTGACGCTGGCGGCGGATCGACAGCAGTAGACGGCGCAACAGCAGCAACGCGATCGCTGCAGACAGCAACAGGTCGGCAGCCTCGCTATAAAAAACAACACTGCCAAAAGCGTAAAAGGTTCCGTGCATGTGCAAGCTGATCAGTTCGCTCTGGAATTGCTCGAACGCCATCAGCACCACGGCGGGAAGCACCAGCCAGCCCTCTTTGCCCTGTACGCGAATCCCCTTGCCCACAATGAACGCAAGCAACACAAGCAGCACCAGCCGCACCGCCCCCGATGCCGCGTGAAACACCACGCCCGGCGAATGAGGCATGCCGTAGAGCAGATTTTCTCCCAGCAGTTCGAATACCATGTCCAGTACCGTCAGCGCGGCAATAGCCTTGAGCATCCACCCCGGGCGGCGCAACTGAAACCATTTCCACCACATCGTTGCCCAAACGCCTATAGCAAGCGGAGAGGCAAAGACTTCAAGGGCCAAGAAAAACTCTCGAACGCTCACCAGTCGGGTCCAGTTCGCCAAGGAAAAGACGAATTCATGCAACATCGCCAACATCAACGCGCCGGCTACCCACAAGTACACGCGATCGGAACGGTCAAACAGCATCAGGCTTGCGGCCACCGTGGTCAGTAGAAGAAACACCCCACTCAGGAACCCAGAGAACGCATAATGCCGCACCAGTTCCAACCATTCCAGATGAGCCTGCGTTGCGATTGAGCCGCTCTCGCCCAGCAGCGGTGCATAGTGGAATCCCCCCGTGAACGGATGATGCGAAAGCCGTATAGGGCTCATCCAAACACGAAACGCCAGCACTTGAGTGGCCGGCGCTGCGAGTTCGTTGCCGTTGGGTCCGGTCCGGGCCACCGTGGGGGATTGCGGCAACACATGCATCGCGGGCTGAGGGAAATAGACCACCGGCAACTTCCCGTCGCGAAACCTGCCCATGCTGCCCACCAGTTCTCCCTGCGCGAAGAGTTGGTAGCCGTCATCCACCCCGTTCGTCACCACCGCCAGCCGCTCTCCAGACTCCGCTGCCGCCGAAACGCGGATGCGGTACCACGCGTAGCCCCAATAGCCAGGGTGGCCCTTGGCGGTCCAGCCCTGAACGTATGCGGGATCAGCGAGGAAGGGATCCACGATGCCCGGCTGCGGCGTGAGATCGACCGTCTCCCACTGCGAATCGTCAAAGCGGGGCTCGGCCCAGAGCGGGTTGCCGGTTTCGGGGTCCATGGGCGAGTCGCCGATGTGGAACTTCCACGGGCCGTAGAGCGGGACGACGGACTGCCCAAGCGTGATGATCGACGCGCTCTCGGGCTGCGCGGAGGAAGCTGTAGCTTGCGCAGAAATAAGGCTGGGGCGGCACACGAAGAGCGCGAACAGCAGCAGCGTGAGACGAATGTGGCGCGCCATGGGTTGACCTCAGGGCCGGGGATGCCGCTGCACGCACTATATACAAAGGCTGCTGCACCTGGGCGAATTTTCTGGATTTGCGAGTTTGGGAGTAGTGCGCGGGTGCGCGGGGATTGCAGTCGCGCGTCAGAGAATTTGGATGAGGAAGCGGCAGGCGCAGTGTTCAAGGCTGTGCGTGCGCAGGGAAGATTTCATTCGCTTGCGCGCGGCTGCCTGTGAGGCGAGGCAGCCGCGCGAAGAGTGCGACTCCGAGTGATCGCGGAGCGGAAGCGCGCTAGAAGAAATATCCGACCTGGAAACCGATGGAGTTCTCTGACATGGAGGACTTGACCGGCTGCAGCGGCAGGTTGAAGAGCGTTCCATCGGTGGCGCTGTTCTGGAACATATGCATGAGGGCCTCGGTGAGGCTCCAGCGCATGGGCAGCTTCTGTGTGGCGCCAAAGGTCATGCCGGTGGTGACGATGGCGGGCATGATCAGGTTGGCCTGCATGTCGGCGGATTTGATGGGATTGCCGCCGTAGACGAAGCCGCCGCGCCACTGCATGGACTTGCCGGTGTCATACTGGGCGCCGATGTTGCCGACCCATTCGTTCTGCCAGTGCAGGGGAAGCGAGACGAAGGAGGTCCCTGTCCACGGGCCATGGACGTTGAAGTCGTTCATGGTCTTGTGCCAGTTGATCCACTGGCCTTCCGTGCTGACCAGGAGCTTGGCCGTGGGGTGGAAGGCTGCGCCGAAGGCGATCTGCTGCGGGTAATTCAGACGGGCGCTATAGGTGCCCGGACCGCCCTGGACGCCGACGGGTTGCATGCCCTGCGACGTGACCTGAACGCCGGTGGGAATGAACTCGGAGGTCTCATTCCAGTAGACGCGCGTGAAGAGCATCTCGGATTTGTAGGAGGCGCCGAGGGTGACTTTGCTGTTGCGCTTGTAGAGAACGCCGACGGTTGCGCCGACGCCATAGGCCCAGGATGGACTGCTGAGGTTGAAGCCCTGGCCGCCGAAGGTCTGATTGAACGAGATCTGCTCGGCACCGCCGTCGAGTGCGAGACCGACCGCGAGCTTGTCATCGAACTTGAAGGCCACGGCAGGGGCCATCTGCATGAAGTTGAGGCTGCTGTACGCCTGGATGGTCCCCATGGGTGTGTTGGGCTGCAGGTAGTTGACGCCCATGCCGGAGGTGCCGTAGATGCCGCCGCCGAAGTAGATGTTGGGCTTGAAGGCAGGAGCAGACCAGCCCAGGGCCGGCGCGACGTAGACATTGGTGTTACTGCCGACGTTTCCAAAGCCGAAGTTGGCGCTGCGGAGGGGATTGAAGATCTCGCCGGAGAAGGCGGTCTGCGATTCGAGCCAGGCCAGGCCGGCCGGGTTGCTGATGGCGGTCATGGGATCGCAGGGAGCCGCCACGACCGCGCCTGCCATGCCCATGGCGCATTGTCCGACGCCGATGAACTGGTAGCCGTTGGTGGCATACGAGTTTGCGCCGCCGGCTAACAGAACCAAAGCAGAAACAGTGGATGGCAGGACTCTGCTCCAGAATCTCTTCAATTGAAACATCTGAAATGTTTGCATCCGCATTCTTCTCCTTGATGCCCAGACAACCGGCACTTTTCATCGAGGGATTCGCAGCCCGACTTTCATTGCACGCGGCGCAGGCCCGTGGCCCGCGGCCGCTGA
>JAJZGF010000039.1 GCA_021805025.1 Acidobacteriota bacterium | reverse complement strand
ATCGAGCGAATTCTCGTCGGCATCAACTCCGACAGCGCCAGCCACACGCACACCCCCGGCCCCACCGCATAGAACGCAATGAACGAGAACAGTGCCAGCGCCACCATCGATCCATACCTGGCACTTGGAATTCGTCCTACACGCGCGCGTTCAATTCTCAGCGGCGCACTCCGCGCGGCCGTGATGCTCGCGAAGGGATTCTTGAAGAACGCCTCAACAGCATTGGACGGCACGCTCCCCTCGCGCGTAATGTGAATCGGCGCTGCGGCCGCATCATCGGACCGCACATACGTTGTCTCTCCGGTGAATCCCCCGTAGGAATAGATCACCGCCAGCGACGCGTGATCCGCCAACGATCCCGCGCCCGTAAAGCCACTGGCCGCAAGCAAGCGCGCAGCCTCGGCCGGATCAAAACGCAGCGTCAACTCCTGCTCGGGCCCCACCATGGACTGCACCGCTGATCGACACTCCAGGTCGGCTTTCTCCGTCCGCCAGAACATCCCGCCAATCACGATCAGCGTCAGCGCCAGGCCCGTGCTCCCGAGGAGCAACAAAAATCTTCGCCCTTTCTTGTCCACCAGCATCATGCCCACAATCGTCATCAGGAAGTTCACCGTCGTGAACAGCACATAGCCCCAATGCGACGCCAGATCCGAAAGCCCGCTCTGCAGCAGAATGCTCGTGTTGTACCCGATGATCGAGTTCACGCCCGTCGCCGTATTGCAAAACAGAATCACGCAAGCCAGCAGAAACGGCACCACGTACTTCCGTCGCAGCAGCGAATCCGTATGCTCCTGCGCGACCTCCCGCTGTGCCGAGGTCGCCTTCATCTCGGACAATTCAAGCTCGGCACCCGCCCGCGTGCGCGAGCGCAGCAGCGATGCCAGCGCCGCCTCCTGCCTGCCCTTGCGAAACAACCAGCGCGGCGACTCGCCCACAAAAAAACTTCCCACCACAAACACAATTCCCGGCGGCAGCGAGATCCAGAAGATGTGCCGCCACGCCTGGTCCTTCACATGAAACAGCGTGGCCGCGCTCGCCGTCGCAGCAACGGCCTCCACGCGATAGCTGTAATAGATTCCGATCAGCGCCGCCGCCACAATGCCGAACGTCAGCAGCCACTGGAAGATCCCCGTCCCCTTGCCGCGATTCGACGATGGCAGGCACTCCGCGAGATACAGCGGCACCACCACCCCAATAAATCCGCCGCTCATCCCCTGCAGCAGCCGTCCCAGAAACAGCGGCCCATACCCATGCGACAGCGCAATCAGTGGAATGCTCACCACGAAGATCAATCCACTCAGCGCCATCACCGGCTTGCGTCCCAGCCAGTCCGCCGTCACACCCGCAAAGATCGTCGAGAGCACACTGCCCAGCAGCACCGCCGCCACAATCACCGAAAGCTGCGCCGCATCGAGGCCCGATGTGGCTTCGAGATAAGGCAGCGCGCCGCCGATAATTCCTACGTCCACTCCATACAGCAACCCGCCAAGCCCTGCTACGCAAAGCAGCAATATGTTGTAGCCGCGCCGCCCACCTTCAATCGTTTCCGAAGCAACTACAGTCGATTCCTCATGCATAGTTCGTGGCGTCTCCAGTGCAAGTGCAGGGAACCATCTCCCGCTTCACAATTCACTTCAGGTCGGTCAGCAACCGCAACGCGTTGTCGCGATACACCTTACGCAAAACATCCTCCGGCAGATCGAGCCCGTAGATGTACCACCGCCCCTGCCCAGATGCGTGCGTTGGATACTCAAAGTATTCATCCGCCGTCTCCAGAAACCGGTAATACAGCCGATACATCTCCACCTCCGGCACCAAGTCCGCGCCAAACAAAATGCGATCCGCAAAACGAAGGAAAAACTTTCGCGCGGCGTATGGCTGCCGCCCCAACTCAGACGCCCGGGCGCTGATGTCGACCATCACGTTCGGACATGCATCCAGCATCGCTGACACTCGCTGCAGGTCCTCACTATTCTCCGCAATGTGCGCCGCTACAAACGTCGTTCGTGGATGCCGTCGAAACACACGGTCCCTCTGTTCAAGCAGTTCATGCTTGCCGTACTGGCTGCCGTGGAAGCTCCAGTCAGGATGCGCGGCAAGCTCCTCATAGCGCTCATTGTTCGCATCGATCGGAAGAAAGAACGCCTCGGGATCGCCAATATGCACCATCACGGGAGTCCCCAGTTCGCCGGCCTTCTCGAAGATGGGCGCCAGCCGCTCATCATCCACGCGCACCAGTTCTCCGCTGGCATCGCGCACCGAAAGCCCCAAGTCTTTCCAGAACTTGAAGCCCACGGCCCCATGCTCCACCAGGCGTTCGAGCCGTTCGATGCTCGTTGCAACAAATACGTCGAAGTCACCCTGAACGCCCGTCCAATCCATCCATCCGATCGTCGAGAAGCGCCGGACATCGGCAGCCCGATAGCGTTCCATCATCGCCAGAGCCTCATCCCCAACCTTCATCGTGATGTTGACAACATGCTCAATCCCGCAAACATCCATCACCTCGATGACCTGCTCCGGCTCCTGCGCATCCAGGTGGTTGTGGTAGTCAATCACCGGGAACCGCGGTCGCTGAATCTCGTGCTGCGGCGTGGTCAACATGCAGCGCGGATGGAAATCGCTCAGCGGCAGGGTCACATCTGCCTTCGCCGACACCATCGCGATAAACTTGTCTTGCGTATCCTGTTTCGCCACTAAGGCCTCCTTGGCACGAACCTTTTGGGCACGGTGCAAGCTAGATTTATCACCACTCCATTCGACTCAGGGTTGCAAGGACTGGAGATGTTAAGTATAAAACGTAATAGTTATACCTTTCTACTAACTTCGTTTTATTGCCTAGGGTGCGATATTTCCTCTCCATAAAGAGACCCCAACTCGATGTTGCCCAGATACCGATCTCTTCCGGTCAGCACGCTGCTCATGGTAGCGAACTCGGCCGTGCACTGGACCGTCCGTCTGCTCAAGGATTTGTGCTTGTTCTGAAGGACAAAACCCGAATCCGCTCTACCGACGTGCAATGCACAGTGATCCTCAATTTGAACATCGCCTCCGACCCGCGTCTCGGCAAGATGTTCCTCCATTACAAATCCTAGTATGTCTCCGGCTTTGAAAATCGTCTCGGCGAGACCGGCACCATCGATCGCATCGGTACGTTCGGTCACCAACTCCTCACCGCACACCATCGCCGCTTACGCCGTCCAACAAGGCCACGCTCGCAGAGAGTGCGCGATGGATCTGGTCCACGCCCTCACACTCGACGGCTTTCACTGGATTGGCGGGGCGATCGCGATCACCTGCATGTCAACGGAGGCACTGCCTGGAGTCCGCGCGAGGGCATGGTCACCCTCCGCAACCTATGGAAAGACCTGCGCTCGACGCCATCACAGCCCGCTAACCAAGTCCGCGAGGCCTATACCATCGTCAGTTTGATATTGATACTACGCAGCGCCTCGGCGGTCTCCGTAGAAAGATTGCTGTCAGTAATCACGTGATGAATTGACGTCGCATCGACAATCTTCGACAAGCTGCGCCGATTGAATTTGGTGGAATCGCAAACCGCTACCACCATGGACGCGGCCTTCACCATCGCACGGTTCACACGCGACTCCATTACATTTGGCGTCGTCAATCCTACATCGAGGTCGAATCCATCCACCCCGAGAAACAGAATATCCGCATGCATCTCATGCAGCATGTCCTCGGCCAGCGGTCCGACCAGCGAAAACGAGTTCTTGCGTAGCGACCCACCCGTAAGGAGCACCTCAAAGTCCGTTCCACTCAACTCTGCGGCGATGTTGACAGCGTTGGTAATGATGGTCAGATGGGAAAACTTCTTCAGCGCCCTCGCAATCGCGGTCGTGGTCGTGCCCGAGTCGAGCAGCACGCACTGGCCTTCCTGCACCAGGTTGACCGCCGCTGCCGAGATTCGCTGCTTCTCCTGCGAGTGGCGTCCTTCCTTCTCCTGCAACGACGGATCTGCCAGCGCTCCCGAACCGGGCAGTAGAGCACCCCCGTGGGTCCGCTGCAGCACTCCTCGACTCTGCAGATAATCCAAGTCCTTGCGAATGGTGATCTGCGATATTCCCAGCGAGTGGGACAGTTCCTCGACGAGCACCCGGCCATGCTTCTGCGCCAGCGCGACAATATACTGGCGGCGCTCTGCGATGAGCATGTAGGAGCCGCGTCCCTGCTCCTCCGGATCGCCCGCAGAAACCATGCCACGCGAAGCCTTCGACACCCTTTTCGCCTTCATAACCCTTCCATCCGACCTCTGTAACGCTCCACGAAGACTACAACGGAGCTTTCGCAATTGCAATGTCGAAATAAAAGGAAAGCTTGCAGCCCTTACTCCTTGCCGCCGCAAAGTTGCGCGTGTTCAATCGGGCAGTCATCCCGCGCCGCAGGCGGCAGCATAGGTGCGCAGCACATCGCGGACCTTGTCGACAACCAGCGAAACCGCATCCCCGGCAATCTCTTTCTCCCGCAAGCGCAGATACTGCGTCGGCAGATACCGGCTCATCATGCTCTCTGGAATCGCAACCGACGACAGATTCGAGATCAGCCGCTCCATCGCTGCCGCAATCTCTGGCCGATGCCAGTAGTAACGTACCCGATCGCTATAGCTGTACCGGCGCAGCAGCTTCTGCGCGGCGGCACCACCCGCATAATAGGGCAGCCATTCCTTCGGCTCGCGCAGCATCGTCTCCTCGATGACGTATCCAAGATGCGATTGCTGCTCCTCCGGAATCAACTGCAACTCCATATCCTCGAGCGCGTCGAGCGCCTCACGCATCGCGAACGTCAGCGCCGGCCCCACCTTCAGGATCGCAAATCCATCCTCCACCAACTCCACGTAAGCGCTTGGCAACTGATAGTCCGTCGAGTGCGCTTCAAACACTATCTCCTCCGGCTGAGCGCGCAGCCACTCCACCAGCGCGCTGGCCTTCTTGCGGTCGTACGCCACCACGGCATCATGATCAAACTCCACACCGGGCTGCACCACCAGCGCCATCACACGCGGCCACACGTCGCGCAACCCCTGCTCCTCGAAGGAGCGCTTATGCACCGCCAGCGTGTGCGCAGCCGCTGCCACCGACGTAGCTTCCATTTCATGCACCGAGTGCGTAGCACCACCCGGCACCGGCACCTCCGTGCCAATCACATACCCCGGACCCTCGCGCCCAATGCATGCATCCTCTGCCGCCTTGCATAGCTGCACCGTCCGTTCGGCCACCACCTCATCCGACAGCGGCGCCGTGTCGTCCCCGCAGGCCATACTCGCGTCGAGATGAATCTTCGCAAACCCCGCGCGCACATACTCCGCGACCATCGTCGCCGCACGTGCCATTGCTTCGGCTGAAGGCAGCGCACGCCACGGATTCGGGCCCAGATGATCCCCGCCCAGGATCAATCTCTCCGCGCCAACGCCCGCGGCCTTTGCATGCTCCAACACGAATCCGCGAAACTCCACAGGACGCATCCCCGTGTATCCACCAAACTGATTCACCTGGTTGCTGGTGGCCTCCACCAGCAGCAGCGAGCCGTCAGCGGCCGCCTGCTCCGCCGCAGCTCGTATCACCCACGGATGCGCCGAGCACACGGAATAAATCCCGGCAGCCACTCCCTGCCTGCGCTTCGCCAGATGCTGTTGTAGAACGCTGCCCATCGCTCTTTATTGACCCTGGATTTCTGCACTGCCCTTAGCTACTGAATTACCAAACTATCAATAGATCCTGAACTTCTGCACCACGCGATTGATCACACCGTCCGGGCTCGGAGAATCTGGTTTCAGGTCGTGCGCCACCGAGCAATACAAGCCCAGCATCTGCCCGAAGATCACATCCACCACCGGGCGATAAGCATCGTCGATCGCGTCGTCGACCGCGACATACGAATCGCAGTACGGCGCAATCTCCGCCCGGGTCGCCGCTGTTCCCACCGCCACTCTTTCGCCGGCGATTCCCTTCTCCCCAATCTCGCGCAGTAGGTCGCTGGCATACCTAGCGCGACGCTCATCGCCGGATACAAAACACACAAACAGCGTCTGCGTATCCAGCGCCGCCATCGGCCCATGGCGCAGTCCCAGCACCGTCTCCGACATTGCTTGCACCTGCCCAGCCGTCATCTCCAGAACCTTCAACGCGGACTCCTTCGCTACGCTCGCCAGCGCTCCCGTCCCCACAAAACACACCCGGGAAAATCCTCGCTGCGCAATCCGCTCCGCCTCCGCCTCTGCGCGAAGCAGTTGCTCCCCAGCTCTCACCAGCTTCGCCAGCACCTCCGTGTATGCCTCGATGGACCATGCGTTCGCGATGCACTGTCCCATCACTACCATGTTGGTAAACGAACTCGTCATCGCCAGACTGCGATCGTTTACGGCATCATCCAGCACTACCACACAAGCCCGTTGTGACCCCTTGCAGATCTCCGTCATCCGCGCCCGCGCATTGCAGGTCACGACAAGATGCACGACCCCGGGGTACAGTTGAAGGGCCTGTTCCAGTACCGCCACCCCCTCTGGAGAATCCCCCGACCGTGAAAACGAGATCCAGAGATATCTCCGCCCCGGAACCACATATTCTTCCAGGTTGGGCAACAGGTCCGTGCTTGCCACCGTCGAAACCTCGCAGCACCACTTCTGCCGCAGCAGCAACTCCAGTGCCTGGCCAATGTAATCCGACGTCCCCGCCCCGATCAGCATCACTACCGGCCGCTGCTCCAGCGACTCCCGTACTCCCGCCGCATCCAGAAACTCGCAGATCCGCTCCTGGTGCTTCTCAAATATCTTCAGGGTGGTCTTCCATGTCTCGGGCTGCTGGGCAATCTCCCGGGGAGTAAAGAAGAGCCCGCGCACCTTTTGTTCTTCTTCCGGCAACTCAGCAATACTCGACAGGGATGTCACATCATGCTCCTCTCTCGCTCAAACTCATCCGAATAAATCTAAAGAAATACTAAAACTAATCAATAGTAACCACTATACTCATTTTTACGCAATAAAACAATATGATACCTTCTATGGATACCCACCTCTCCAGCACGCTCGCTAAACCCCTCGACCTCACCATCGCAGGCGAAACCAACCTTGACCTTATCCTCTACGGTCTGCCCGAACAGATGCCCACGGAGCGGGAGCTGCTCGGCTCCGGATTCACTACCACGCTCGGTGGCTCATCCTCCATCCTGGCCCACAATCTCTCGGTACTCGGCGTCCGCGTTGGATTCATCTCTCAGGTCGGCAGCGACGAGATGGGAGAGATCGCGCTTGCGCGTCTCGACGAAGCCGGGGTTAATTGCACCCGCATCAAGCTCCGCGCCGACATCGGCACCGGCGTTACTGTACTTCTCCCTCACGGACGCCGCCGCCACATCCTGACCTACCCCGGGGCGATGGCCCACATGACCGTTGACGATCTCGACCTAGACTATCTCCACTCCTCCCGCCACTTTCATCTCTCCTCCCTCTTCCTCCAGACCGCCCTCCACCCCGGCCTTCCCCAACTCTTCGCTGACCTCAAGCGGGCAGGTCTCACCCTCTCGCTGGACACCAACGACGACCCCACGGGCGAATGGGGAGGCGTCCTCGAGGAACTCCTCGACACGATTGATCTCCTTCTGCCCAACGCAGATGAAATCATGAAAATAGCAGGAAGGCTCACCCTCGAGCAATCCCTCGACGCTCTCTCTGCGCGCGTCCCCCTCATCGTCGTCAAGTGTGGATCCCGTGGTGCAGTCGTGCAACGCGGAAGCCAGCGCGACTGGGTCGCTCCGGTTCTTGTGGATCGCGGTGCCCTCGTCGACACCATCGGTGCGGGCGATAGTTTCAACGCAGGCTTCCTTCGCGCCTACCTCAACGGCCAGGACCCGCTGCGCGCTGCTGCCGTCGGCAACATCACCGGCGCGCTTTCAACCCTCCGCTCAGGGGGCACTGAGGCCTACCGTGACACAGCACTCCGCAACGACTTCCTCCGCCAACATTCCATCATCTGACAAAGAAAGGCTTTATCTCACCTTCATGCAACAGCGATCTCAGCAATTTGCAAGTGACAATTATGCGGGCGTATGCCCGGAGGCGTTCGCGGCGATGGATGAGGCCAATCGCGGCCACGAGCCCGCATATGGCGGCGACTCCTGGACCGCGCGCGCGGCGGACGCGTTTCGAACGTTGTTCGAAGCCAGCTGCGAGGTTTACTTCGCCTTCAATGGGACGGCAGCCAACTCACTCGCACTGGCCTCTATGTGCCAGAGCTATCACAGCGTCATCTGCTCGGAAGCGGCGCATGTCGAGACCGACGAGTGCGGTGCACCGGAGTTTTTCTCCAACGGCTCCAAGCTGCTGGTGGCTCCTTCGACAAACGGCAAGCTGACACCGGAGTCCATCCTCACTGTTGCGCTCAAGCGCAGCGACATCCACTATCCCAAGCCACGCGTGGTGACCATCACGCAGCCCACGGAGACTGGCGAGTTGTATGCGCTCGAAGAGATTAGGGCGATTGCGGACACTTGCCGGGAACTGGGTCTCAAGCTGCACATGGATGGCGCGCGCTTTGCCAACGCCTGTGCATCGCTAGGCTGTAGGCCAGCAGAGATGACCTGGAGGTCGGGCGTGGACGTGCTGTGCTTCGGCGGAACGAAGAACGGTATGGCGGTGGGTGAAGCGGTGATCTTTTTCGATACGAAGCTCGCAGAGGACTTTGATTATCGCTGCAAGCAGGCCGGACAACTAGCCTCGAAGATGCGCTTTCTTGCAGCGCCCTGGGTCCGCATGCTGGAGAGCGGCGCGTGGCTGCGCTATGCGGTGCACGCCAATACGGCCGCCAAGGAGTTTGCCGGCAGGGTCGGTGGCCTGCCGCACGTCGAGTTGATGTTCAGGGTGGAGGCCAACGCGGTCTTCCTGAAGCTGCCGCTGACCGTAGCGGAGCGACTGCGTGCACGCGGATGGATGTTCTATACCTTCATCGGAGGCGGCGCGCGCTTTATGTTCGCGTGGGATGCAGAGCCCGGGCGCGTGGACGCGCTGGTCAACGACCTGCAGGAGATTTGCTCGAGTCCAGACGGTCTTTCCTCATGACTGTGGTGCGGTGGCGTGTTGATGTGCCACCGCACCACAGTTGAACCAAACGTACGAAAGCTTAGAGCCCCCGCGCGTGCACCCCTCCCGACGCTTTGTCAGTGTCTGCGCCGGTGGGCTTCATCTCCAGCGTCAGCACTTCGAAGGGTGCCAGCTGAAAGGTGTGCGGCAGGCCGGCATTCAGTCGGAAGGCGGCACGTGCAGCATCTTCTTTCCATGGGCTCCTGGCCAGGTACGAATAGGCTGCGCCAGCAGGGAGTTGGAAGACATCCGCAAGCTTCACGCTGATGGCCTGCGCCTTGTCGCTGGGGTTGCGCAGGGTAAGAATGCCTTTGTGCGGTGACCATGAGGCCCATCCGTACACCTGGAGCCAGGCAGGATCGCCACCCACCCAGTGCGTGTCTTTCAGGGTGTCGGCGTTGGCACGCGACCACTTCGCTGCCTCGGCTAGATCGTCCCAGTTCTGCTGCGTGAGCAGTGACGGAGTGATGTACATCTCCTGTAGTTGCGTGCCCGTGCCGAAGTAGGAACGCACTTCATTGCGGAAGTCGTTACCCGGATCGGTATTCAAGCTTTTGTTGTAGTGGGCGTAGATGATGCCGTGTAGCATCAGCGAATTGAGCGGATACAGTGGCCCGTTCTGCACGACGCCCTCGTAGGTGTCCGCGTCGCGATAGGTGATCCAGCGCTCGCGTTTGGTGCCGACACCGGCGAGGCTGTCGTCCCAACCGCCCCGCCAGATCGTGTCCGAGTGCATCAGCCAGAAGGGCGAGGGCCACGTCCCGGTGCTCAGGTTGATGAAGATGTCTGGTTTCACCGCGCGGATATCCGCTATGAGGTGGATCATCGCGTCGAAGTCGCTGTCGAATCGGCTGCCCATAGTGACTGAGTTCACATTGCCCGTGCCATCGAACTTGAACTGGTTTACGCCGTACTGCTTCACCATGTTCAGCGCAACGTCGCGAAAGGCGTCGTAATACATCGGGCCGGAAAGCGCGTAGCCTCCGGCGACAATCTCATAGCCCTCGCTCTTGCCATAGGCGAGGCGTTCCTGTTGCGGCTTGGAGTACCCTCCCCACGGCGACATCCACACACCCGGATCGGCGCCATATTTTCCCGCGGCCTGCCGGACCTTGGTGAAGCCGTCCGGGAAGCCGCTGTTGAACTGCCAGAGAGAGTGGTGGTTGTCCCAGCCATCGTCGAAGAGGAAGGAGTCGAGCGTCACGCCGCGCTTCTCGGTGAGTTCGCGGCCAAAGACGTTGATGCGATCCAGTGCGCCAGCCTCATCGTAGGGAGTGAAGTAGCCGAGGTCATACCAGGAGTTGTAGTGCAGGAAGGTGCGATAGGGGTGGGCACGCTCACGCTCGATGTAAGCCAGGAAGTCTCGCCGCATCTCTCCGCCACGCGTCACGCCAATCACGCTGGAGTAGGTGATGGAGTGATTTGCTTGCAGAGGAAGATCGCGCTCAATCCATGCGGTTGCATTCCCGGCCGTCACCTTGCTGATCGACATGGGGTGCTCAAAGCCGAGAAAGAGGTTTCCTGCGACAATCGGCGAACCCTCCACCGAACCAACAACGGCTGCGTCCTTCAGAGGCACGTCGATCATCTCTACACGGCTGATGGGTTGGTCCTTGTCCCCGGCCGTGATAGTGACTACCTGTCGCAGATAGTTTGAACCGTCACGCAGCACTACAGCCCACGTGCCCGCAAGGGACCCGTCCGCGGTCTTCCACGGAAGCTCTATTGAGACACCGGAAAAGCGCTCGGCGAGGCACGAGGCATCCGGTGCTACCGTCAGCATCTTGCGCTGGGGTGGACCGGCGAGTTGCACATCCGATGCATCGAAAATGGTGCCGTTCTTAAGCAGGATGGAAAAGGGCGCAAGTACGAAGCTGGAAAGGGGAGGGAGCTTGTTGGTGATGCTGAGCGTGCCCAGATGGCCTCCGGCAGCAGACCACTTGGCCGTGAGCACTGTGTTGCCCAGATCAAAATGCGAGGCCGATACCGTGGCGCTAGCGTGGCCCGGTTCAAGCCGGAGCGATTCGGCGGAGGCCCGAGCCTCGATGACCACGAGGAGGAGTAGTGCGCAGGAGAAGAGGCGGATGCACCCCATAGAGGTAGTCTTCCTTTCCAATATCAATGTGTGGACTACCATATCGCCTTCCATTATTCATGTAAAGAGAATTATAAGATCACAAACGAAATATACTTCTACACGCTAGCCTCTGGAGTGTAGACATTTATGTATTCATTACAATAGACTTATGTGCTTTAATAGCCGACGCTTTGGCGGCCGGGACATTTCCGGCCTGCTCTTACGTTCGTAATGGAGTTGATCGTGGAGGTCGCCGAGCGGAAGCATGCTGGCGATCGCCTGGTTGGCAGGTTTGGCCGGAAAGCCCACTAGAATGATCATGCTGTCTTTGGATTGGAGTATGTCGGAGTAGGGCTGACTTGATTGCACTAGCAATACGCTTTAATTATTTTTTAATTGCTTGACTTTCGTTATGTATCCTCTTAGGCTACGAATCACTTATTCGTATCACTTGGAGGCTCGCTATGAGGTGTTCCTGGACTCGAGAATTTCTGGTTGTCGCAATCTTCGTTACGATGATGTTCGCCCCCCGCCTCCGTGCGCAGGAGTATCGCGCCAAGATCACGGGAACAGTCACTGACTCATCCAAGGCGGTGGTCCCGAACGCGACGATTGAGATTCACGATCTCGATACGGGCGAGATCACCGCGGTGAAGACCAATAGGGAGGGTATCTACTCGGTGCCGTACCTTCACCCCGGCCAACGGTATGACGTCTCAGCGAAGGCTCCGGGCTTCAATACGGAGAGCTATCCGCCGACGACGCTGAGCATCGCTCAGATTTTGACGGCGAACTTCACGCTGCATGTTGGTGCGGCCACGCAGGAGGTCACGGTTACCAGTGAAAACTACAAGGTGGCCCTGGATACGGAGTCCGCCGACCGCGGCACGCTGATCGACAATAAAACCATTACGCAGATGCCATTGAATGGGCGCAATCCGCTCTCGATGCTGGACTATGTTCCGGGCGTGACGAACGAGGCTGGTCCTGGTCTGGAGACCACGCCGAACAACATGTACAACATCTCGTTCTTCACCTTCAACGGCAACCCGACACAGAACACCGAGTACCTGATCGACGGCATGCCGGACAACAGCAATCCTTGGTACTCGAGCGGTCCATCCACAGTTCCGTCCGTGGACGCCATGCAGGAGTTCAAGGTCATTACGAGCCCCTACGACGCCAGTTACGGGCACAGTGCTAGTGGCATTGTCGACATGGGATTGAAGTCGGGAACGAACAGCCTGCGTGGCTCGGTCTACGAGTTCGCCAAGCGCGGTTACATGGATGCGAATTCCTGGGCAAATAACTACAACGGCTTGAATAGACCGGCTCATACGGAGGATCAGTATGGCTTCGAGCTTGATGGCCCGGTGTATATTCCGCACATTTATTATGGCCGTGACAAGACCTTCTTCATGTTCAACTTCGAGCGGTTCAAGGAGGTGCTGCCCAACTATGCAACCTTCGATCTTCCAAACCCAGCGTGGCTGAATGGAGACTTTTCCGGCTTCACCGATCCCTCCGGCGCGATGATTCCCGTTTACGATCCGGCGACAGCGACCACCAGCGACCCCACCCGGAAGATCTTTCAGAACTCCCAAGGACAGTTCAACCATGTCGATCCGAGCCGCTTCGATCCGATCGCGGTGAACATCGTCAAGCTGATCCTTTCACAGACGCCGGTGACAAAGCAATCGTTTCCTGGGGAGCTGCCGTGGGAACAGATCTGGGTCGACACCATTCCGTCGACCAACACCTCCCAAAATTATGTCTTGAAGATTGATCAGGTGCTCGGGGCGAAAGACCACCTTAGCGGAAGCTGGATTCGCAGCTACAACCCGTCCGAGTCCTGGAGTTCGCCGACGGATGCGCCAGAGTGGTTCAATGGCAGCACCTTCACCGAATATCACATGAATGCCGGTCTGGACTGGACGCACACCTTCACCAACCACCTCCTCTCTGACGTGCGTTTCAGCTACCAGCGTTATTGGAGGACAGACGGACCTCCGGCGGCAAGCCTGAACTACGATCCGTCGCAGCTCGGCTTCTCCTCCTCGCTGCTGAACGAACTGCCACTGAAGAGTGGATTTCCGATCGTTGGCTTCAATATGCAGCAGCAGTCGGCGGGCACGGGCAACGGTTACTTCAACTGGATGTCGACCTCAAGAGACTACTATTACATGCCGGATGACAGTTACAATCTGGCGCCGACCATCACATGGGAGCGTGGGCGGCATAACATTCGTGCCGGTATCGATATGCGTGACTCGCATCTCTGGCAGGACACCCAGTGGGACAATATCATCTCGTACGCGTCCAACGGCATTGCGACCTCCGAGTATTGGGATCAGAATGCGTCGAACGACATTGCCACTGCGCCGGACGGAACTCCTCTTTCGCAGACCAGCAGCGGCAATGCTGTACTTGACTTCCTTATCAGTCAGCCGAACAGCGTGGCGGTGTTGAATCAGGTCTTTCCCTACTACACGTGGCACTATTATGCTCCCTGGATCCAGGACGACTGGAAGATAACACGGACGTTCACTCTGAACCTTGGCTTCCGCTACGACTTCAACGGACCTCCAACCGCGCGTCACGACTGGCTGAACACTGGATTCGACTTCAACGCGGTGAACCCGGTCAATGCACTGGTCAGTGTTCCAGGAGTGCCAACACTGAAGGGCGGCATCACCTTCCCGAACACCTCAGGGACGAACACGCCATGGGCACGTGATTATACAAAGTGGCAGCCGCGTCTCGGCTTCGCATGGCTGGTGCATCCGGGAACCGTGCTGCGCGGAGGTGCGGGACGGATGGTGATGAACTCAGTTGCCGAGCCACAGGAGTATGGCTTTACGAACAATCCTGCTTACATCAACTCGCCGGACGGGGGACGCACCTACCACCCCGACAATGTTGGCAACCCGTTCCCGTCGGGGATTCCGACCATCCCCGGCGCTTCCCAGGGCCTTATGACATACGTGGGTCAGGGCATTGCGTACGCCAACCCTAACTTCAAACTGCCATACTCCATCAATGGCTCGTTGGAACTGCAGCAGGCCATACCGCATGACGGCAAGATGACGCTTGCGTATGTCATGAGCCGTTCGTACGACAATCCCGTCACGTATACCGGTCGTGATACCAACTTCACTTACTACAAAACCTGCAACCCGCTGCTGGATACGTCTTCGAGCCTCTACCACCAGGGAAATTGCGAGGATCTCACACCGAATCCGTTCTACGGCGTGCCTGGCGTAACCGGAAGTCTGGGCGCTAACAGGAGAACTTCGCTATACCAACTAGAGCGTCCTTATCCGGAGTTCGCCGGTATCACTGAGACGATGAATAATTGGGGCAGGACCTGGTACAACTCGCTACAGGCAACCTACCAGCAGCATTTGGGCTGGCAACAGATCAATGCGACCTATACATGGTCGAAGACGATGCAGTCCGGTGGCTATACCAACGATGTGTATTTGAGTCCGGCCCGCAGCATCGCCTCGACGGATCGCATGAATCGCGTGACGATGACCATGATTTTCTATATTCCTGTAGGCCGCGGGAAACGGTACTTCTCCGGCATGAACAGGGTGACGGATGCCGTCGTCGGTGGCTGGGAGTTGGCAGCCGATGGCTTTGCGGAGGGTGGACAACCGGTGCAGATCCCGAATGGCTACGACCTGATCGGTCCGATCAAGTTGCATGGCATGACTCGCTCGTTCAATGTCATCAATGCCGGAATGAATCCTTGCACCAAGATTTGGCACAACGCAACCCCCTCTTTGCCAGGCTATTTCTCCCTGGAGGAGTACGGCAGCCAGGTCAATAACTGTAGCGCGGGTGCTCCAGCATGGCAGCAGGTGCCGAGCTATGCGCCCGGACATAACAATGGCAACGTGAGTATTTACTCCGGACAGGTTCGCAGTCCCGGAACAAACCAGCTTGACGTAAATCTTTCCAAGAATTTCAAACTCGGCAAACGCTTTACGCTGCAGCTTCGCATGGAAGAGTTCAACGTCCTCAACCATCCCACATGGTTCCAGCAGATCGACAATAACCCGATGGATACGACATTCGGCCAGGTCAACAAGCCTGAGTCGTATGGCCAAAGCAATAACCCGCGGCAGGGCCAGTTGGGCGTCAAGATCACCTGGTAAGCAATTTTTGCGATACGTTGGTGGATATCACTCTGCGGCATCCGCCAACGTATCAATGGGGTAGTACAGTCAACTATCAACTCCTCATCAACAGAACAAACATGTCAGTCCGCAAGCTCGCATGCCATCGCCAGTTACATGGTGCGATCGCTTTTATCCATTGCAATTATCCCCTCTCCACGAACGCAGGAGAACGATGCGATTCTTCCGGTTTCTAGTTCCTTTCCTGTTCCTGATGTTGCCTATTTCGATGCCTTGCATGGCACAGCAGGCTGATGCAACGCTTCAGGTCCCTGCCTTCACTGCATACTCGGAACCTGCTCCAGAGTCGATTGACTTTCCGGACTCTGGTCCGATAACTGGATGGTCAAACAGTCAGGCGCATCTTGTCTGGTATGGACTGCTGCGTCAGCAAGGCGAGTTACGCGTCGCCGTGCGCTGTACCATCCCATACGGGGAGCAAGTCACGATTTCCATGAGATTCGACGGTCACGGAAGTGTGACCCGTACGGTATCCGGCAATGGTGCGGAACAGGCGGTAGACTTTGGTTCGGTCAGGATAAGCACAACAGGGAAGCACAAGTTTGATCTGACGGGGATCCATCGCACTGGGGCTACATTTGGCAGCATCTCGGCGCTTCAGTTGAGCGGTCCAGCTGCGGTGGATGCTCTATTCAATACCACTTCGCAGCGCGGAGCGCCGTCCGTTCATCTGACCTACGTGGAGCCTAAAGACTCGCAGATCGAATGGTTCTACAACGAGGTCACCGTCAAGAAAGATCCTATCTGGTCCTACTACGAGGCCTGTGGCTTCACGCGTGGCTACTTCGGTATCCAGGCGAATAGCACCACGGAGCGGCGAATCATCTTCTCCGTATGGGATAGCGGCTCCGAACATGAAGTCCGTGACAAAGTTCCCTCGCAAAATCAAGTGCAGCTTCTTGCCAAGGGCCCAGATGTGTTTGCCGGTGACTTTGGCCACGAAGGGACTGGCGGACACAGTCATCTGGTCTATTTCTGGAAGACGGGGAAGACATACCGCTTCCTGCTCCACGCGCAGCCAGACGGAAGCACGACTGTCTACACCGCTTACTTTTATTTTCCCGAGAAGCACGACTGGGGGATGATTGCGAGCTTCCGTGCACCCAAGGATGGAAATTACCTTCACCATCTCTATTCATTTAATGAAGATTTCAGCGGCGCCAACGGCCAGATGGAGCGTCTCGCCTACTTTGGGAATCAATGGGTGCGTACGACCGATGGACAGTGGCATGAGTTGACGAGGGCGAAGTTTACGCACACAGCGATCGGAAAATACAAAGAGCGGATTGACCGTGGAGCGGGTGTCGTGGGCGATCGCTTCTATCTCGTCAACGGTGGATTTATTCCGCAACTTATTCAGTATGGCGACATAGTTGAGCGGCCATCGACTGGAAAGTCCCTCAAGATTACGTTGCCCCAAGCCACACCACCGGCTATGTCCCTTGTCAGGTGAACTCTCGTCTTAGCCATAGCCTCCCCGATCGATGAGGCCAAATAGATGTCGGGCGTTCCACCAATGTTCATGATTCCATATTGCACAATACGAATAAAGTAATATGTGTCGACACGCACCTGAACGATATAGCAAATCAGTTCGCTGAGCTGTGCGAAACTCAAACGAAAGTATAGAGGGTTAGTTGATATGAATTGCACCATACGAGGACGCCGCTCTCCTGGCTTGCCCCTCCCCGTCCTTGTTCTGGCTGCATTCTTCTGCGTGCTATCGACGCCCGCACAGCCTGCCCCGTCATCCGCGCGACATACGGTGACCACGGGTGGTGGCCAATTTGTGGTTGACGGCAAGCCGGTACAGATCATCTCCGGCGAGATGCACCCGGCGCGGATCCCGCGGCCCTACTGGCGCGACCGTTTGCTCATGGCAAAAGCCATGGGCTTGAATGCGGTGACGGTGTATGTGTTCTGGAACGTGCACGAGCCGCGTCCGAACAAATGGGAGTTTTCCGGCCAGTATGATTCGGCGGAGTTCATCCGGCTGGCGCAGCAGGCGGGTCTGTATGTGATTCTGCGGCCCGGTCCCTATGTGTGTGCCGAGTGGAGCTTCGGAGGGTATCCTAACTGGCTGCTAAAAGACCCGAAGATGCAGGTGCGCAGCCTGTATCCGGGCTACATGCAGGCGGCACGGGACTATATCAACCATCTGGGCGCGCAACTAACGCCGCTGCTCTGGACGCATGGCGGCCCGATTGTCGCTGTGCAGGTGGAGAATGAGTATGGCTCGTACGGCATGGACAAGGAGTATCTGGAAGCAGTGAAGCAGATGGAGATCAACGCTGGGCTAGGCGGCGTCGTCCTGTATACAGGAGACGGTCCCGGGCTATGGGGCGGCACCCTGCCGGAGCTTCCAGCGGCGATTGATATAGGTCCAGGAGACGCGCAGGACGGATTTAGGAAGTTGCAAAAGTTTCGTCCGAACCAGCAACTGATGTATGCGGCAGAGTTTTATCCTGGATGGTTTGACCAGTGGGGCAACCCACACCAGAAGGGCGCGCCGATTGCCGAACAGTTGAAGGACCTTGACTGGATTCTTTCGCACGGCTACTCCTTGAGCCTTTATATGTTCCACGGCGGCACGGACTGGGGCTTTATGAACGGTGCGAACGCCAGCGGCAAGGACTATAACCCGCAGACCACCAGCTACGACTATGCCGCACCGTTGGATGAGGCGGGGACCCCGACGCCCCACTACTACGCGTTGCGCGCTCTCTTTGCGAAGTACCGGCCCGGTGTAACACTGCCTGCCGTTCCAGCATCCATTCCACTGATTCAGGTGGCACCGTTCAAGCTGGGGAGGACCGCACCGCTCTGGAGCAACCTTCCAAAATCGATACATACCGAAGAGCCAATGCCCTTTGAGGATTTCGACATTGAAACGGGCTACATGCTCTATCGCGCACACATCCACGGTCCGGTGAAGGGCGTGTTGGACATCGGTGGAGCGCGCGATTACGCGGTGGTGTATGTGAACGGGCGCCGGGTGGCGGTGTTGGACCGGCGGCTCGGGCAGCATGAGGCCACGCTGGATGTTCCCGGCGGGGAAGCACAGCTCGATATCTTAGTGGAGGACACAGGGCGCATCAACTTTGGACGCCTGTTCGCCAATGACCGCAAAGGGCTCATCTTTCCTGTGACTCTAAATGGCACGAAGCTGACAGGATGGGACAACTATCCGCTGCGCATGGCTGCGCCGGCGGTGAAGCATTGGAAGGCCTACGATGTTCCTGGTCCCGCGTTTCATCAGGGAACATTCAACCTGTCTACGGTTGGAGACACATATCTCGACGTGAGCACGCTGGGCAAGGGGCTGCTCTGGGTCAATGGCCACGCAGCGGGACGCGTGTGGAACATCGGCCCGCAGCAGTCAGACTATGTTCCCGGATGCTGGCTACACCATGGCCGCAACACGGTTACCGTGTTTGATCTTGAAGAGGAGCACAGCCCGGAAATCTCCGGTGTCACGCGCCATGCGTATGCAGTGCGTGAAGCGCGGAAGTAGAGCCGGTGACCCACTCGAGCGGAGAGCGCTACCAGTGGTTCCGTCACGGTTGGAGGAACCGTCCCCGCGTAGTGGAAGGGCAATTTATGATAGAGCCCGAAAAGTGCTGCTAAAAGATATCGCTTCTGGAAGGTGTTAATCTACCTGTTTGACGTTGCATATCTGCTCCCAGAAGCACATACCCGCTCGGTGGGATAGTTGTCTTGATCGTCTCCTGACCATATCGAAGGCAAACTCGGCTGCCTTTCTCCCCTCTCACTGTCGCGGAGGATAGCTGTCCACCTCTCCATTTCATGTCAACCGTGTAACCGCCCCTCGCTCGCAGTCCGGCGACGCTGCCGGTCGGCCACTCTCGTGGAAGCGCAGGTAGAAGCTCGATAATGCCCGTCTGGCTTTGCAATAGCATTTCAGCAAATCCCGCAGTGACTCCGAAGTTGCCGTCGAGTTGAACTGGCGGATGATAGCCAAAGAGATTCGCCACTGTGTTCCAGTCCCGAAGCAGTTCCTGAATCTGATGATGCGCCAGTTCGCCGTCCTTCAGTCGCGCCCAAAGCGCTGTCCTCCAGGCAAAATGACCACTCGCGCACGTCGCCTGCATCTCCGCGAGCGATTCGTGCCCTAACCGCTTCCATCCCAGCACGAACCGGCGCATATAGATATTGCTCAGCATCGGTGAAATCGGAGAACCTTGTGGGGTTCCACGACCCTTGTCCCGATTGCGTGTGCTCTGACGCTTGTTCCCCCGATCGTCAGTCTCTTCGACCGGGGCCTCCAGCCACATCTTGATCAGATGTAGCATGGCTCCGTCGACAACTCTCCGAGCCACCGACTTTAGAAGCTCGGCGTGGGGAATTTCATCAAAGTAGCTGCTGAGGTCCGCGTCGACAATCTCACGATGCCCAGTTTTGATCAGCTTATGAACATGCCTTACGGCATCCAACGCGCTGCGGTCCTTGCGATAGGCATACTGTTCCGGCGGCAGATCGGCCTCGAATATAGGTTCGAGAACCAAAACCGCAGCCATTTGCGCCGCTCTGTCACGGATAGCGGGGATGCCTAACGGCCTTTGCGATTTCCCGTCCGCCTTGGGGATGTATACCCGACGGACAGGTAACGGTTGATAGGTTCGATTCTTCAGCTCTTGCGCCAGTTCGTCCAACCATCGTTCTTCCCCATAGACTTCGATGTCCTCAAACCTCTGACGATCGACTCGGGCTGCGCCGCCATTGGCTTTGCAGCAGGCGTAGGCGAACGTCAGAAGGTCCTTCCGGTGCACCTTGTCATACAGGGTGTAGAAACGAACGTCAGGCGATCCCTTCGCTTTCGCGTGTAACGCCGTCTGCAACTTCTGAATACCTTCCGGAGTTGTTAGGCTCATCGCCAATCTCTCTTCCTTCGTCGCTTGTTGCGTTTACTTCCAACTGAGGCCCCTTCCCTCCACCGGCATTACCCGGCTTCATCGGTACTACGAGCCTCTCCGCCACCCCAAACGACCCGGCCTGACTCTCGCGAGTTGCCAGTTGATCCTGAACCTCCAGGATCTCCGAATGGAGTGTCCCGTGTTGCGCCTGGTCCCCTCTTGCGTCCATGCTGCCGCCAATATCCCAGAAAGACCGATGGAATTCTCTCGCTCCTTCCTCTTCCATCGACCTCGGCCTTCCCCGAAGAGTGGGCGGGTCGGCTCTTGCGTTGTCAGTTTCGAGGCCTGCTCAGCGTTTACTCAAATTGCAGCCTGTGCGCTCTCAGAGTCGCTATTACGACCCCTTTACATCGAAGGCTCCAGCGGCTTCGTTGCCTCCACCGCTGCTTCGATTGCTACCGGGTGGAGCGATCCAGTTCCCGGGCGGGATTTGCACCCGCTGTTGACCAGCGCCTTTCACGGCGCACCACTCCTATCTGATTAATCATTCAGGACGCGGATGCGGTACTTGCGCAGAGTCTCCTGAGGCTATTGATCCCCGCTAAGACAGCGAGTGGATATGCCATACAATAAATACGATTCCACCTTGGTCGCCTCGCTCCCATAGAATACCGATGCGTCCTTTGCGCATCACTACAATATCCGAATAGGCTGCCGGTCCCGCATAGATGACAGTGTGCTTGGGCCAAGTCCGCCCACCGTCCTTGCTCACGCTGAGAGCGAGGTCCCACCTGTTCAAGCGATTTTCTGCATTACTGAAGAGGAGTAGAGATCGGTTCGCAGGCAATGTGTAGCTTGTCATGCTGCCCTCGCACACAGGATCGGGCAGATCGCGCGCAACGAACGTCGCGTCCCAATGTTGTGAGCCGTCCTTGCTGATGGAGAGAATACGTGCGTGAGAGCGGCTTTCGTCGCGGCTATTCATGACGACAGCGCCACCGTCGCTTTGAGCGACAGTGCTTTCGTTGCTGCCCGGGGCCGCTACCGTTGCGCCCAGACGCCAGGAGTGGCCGTGGTCGTCGCTGAAAAACGTGTTGGCCTGGTAACTGCGACCCGTCGGTTGGGGAGACCCTTCCGAATGATAGGCGGCAACGACGATGCGGCCCGCATGCGCTCCTTCGGTCAATTGCAGCGCATGCCCAGGTCCTGTCGCATAGTCGCGCCACAAAGGCAATTTGACGCTTGTAGTGATCTCCACGGGAGCAGTCCACGTTGAGCCGTCATCCACGCTTGTGCGATACCAGACGCGTCGCGTGCCCTTTCCTTGAAGCACAGCAGACTCCGGAGCGTCACCCGTAGAATAGATGAGGAAAATGCGCCCGTGCGGATACTGTGGATCGAGCGTGTCAACTACAGGGGCCGCATTGTCGGCTTGCAAAGTTCCGTTTTCTGCGACTGTTTCGAGGGCACTCCAAGTCTTTCCGCTGTTGTGGCTGCTCCGCATTACGATGCGCACGTTGCCAAAGTCGCTACAACTGTTCAGGCGTGCCTCGGCAAAAGCCAGAAGCGTGCCGTCGCGTGTTTGTACGATCGCAGGAATCCGATAGCAGGTGTAACCATCTGCTCCGTTTGCAAAAATCGGGACGAGGTCAGCAGGAGACCGCTTGGGCAAAGCATTTCCATTACCGCACGTGAACGCAACTGCAATGAAGACGAAGAGAACGCCTCTGCATCGGTCCATTAGAGAACTTGTCGCGATAGACATGTAGGAGGAGAGCCCATGAAACATGATGTACCTCGCTGTGATTGGATTTAGCTCAGATTTAGCTGCATTCTTTTCGAGGGCGGCTCAACGAATCTTCCGAATGAACGTTGAGGCGGGAAGTCCATAAGCATTGACCAGGTTCGCATCAGGAAAGGGTTGCCACGCGTAGGCAAAGCGTTCCCGATCGGCAATCTTATATCCATAAGTGACCGAATCTCCTGCGCACGCTATTTTGACCGCTGCCGCAACATTGAGAAGAAGCAAGAATGATAGAGCGCCCACGAGCAACACAATTAGTTTTACGTTCAAACGGCAGCCTCCAATATGGAATCCATCCAATGCTAGTTATATATTATCTATAATCTTAATGATTGGCGAGAAGGTTTAGGCTTGCGGTCGTTCTCTCCCTAATTCCGGGCCTTCCTTCTCGCCTTTCGCGGCACCTACCCAATCCTCGTCGACAGAGCTGCTCACAAGTGGAGATGTTTCTCTGGACCAACCATGCGACGCTACAAGTTCGTCTGCGGAGGTCCAGTCCTATTACCTGGCTTTTTGCATCACTGAGGGAGCGAAGTGGAACGGTTATGCTTATTCGGAAATCCTCTTTGAGCGCGTTTGCTGGGAAATGACCGCAAACGGGACCTCACTGTGAACACCGCCACCAACGGCAAACGGATGCGCTGATTGGCGTGCGCTGTTGATGCTTGCGCAAAAGCAGACAATCCGCTCGCGCTGCATCGCGGTCGGCGCCAATAAGATCTACGACAGTAGGGACTTTGTGCGGACATTATGGGAGTTGAACGTGACGCCGCATGTTACGAATAACCACAAGGGGCGGCGCAGCAACCTAGACCGCTGAACCATACGACAGCTAGACAATGCCGTCAGCTTGAGCCAGCGATGGTTGGTCGAAAGGGCTTCGGATGGCTGAAGCAAAGGGAAGACATTGGCCGTCCACGCCCCTTCCACCTTCAGCCCCGACTCTGATGCTCGTGCTGCACCACCTCCCGTTGCCTGTCTTACCAGGTTACGGTTTGAGTCGCTGGATCCAAGACGTCTTGCCACGCGGAAGAAAACGGCCCGCGCGTGCTCCCGTAGCCCCTTGGCTGGTGTAGGAGAGAACTCCATTTACCCAGACAGATGTGATTCCGTGTGCCGCAGAGATAGGATTGGAAAATGTAGCCGTATCAATAATCGTCTCAGGGTCAAACAGCACAAGATCGGCAGCAAATTCCTTGCGGATCAGTCCGCGACCTGTGAGGCCAAATCTTTGCGCTGGCATTCCGGTCATCTTGTGAATCGCCTCCGGAAGTGATAACAGTCCTTCTTCGCGGCTGTACCGACCGAGCACGCGGGGAAACGTTCCCCACAGCCGGGGGTGTGGGTGCGGATCGTTAGGCAGTCCATCCGAGCCAATCATCGTTGCTGGGTGGCGCAGAATCCGGCGCATGTCCCCCTCTGCAATACTGTGATAAATGGCTCCGGCAGGCTGTAGTTGTCTTGCGGCATCCAATTGGCTAACACGCCATGTCGCTGCAATCTGCGCTAGAGTCTGTCCTGCGACGTTCGGATGAGGCATGCTCCAGGTAATCGTGACCTCTACGCGCTCATCCACCTGTCGCAGATCGAGCGTACTGGAACCAGCTGCATAGGGATAGCAATCGCAGCCGGCCTGCTGCATTGTTTGGGCCCGCTCCAGTGAATTCAATACTTCACCGCTCCGTCCCCAGTTGGCCAGTCCAGCGCACTTCAGATGGGAGACGATGACCGGCACACGGCTCAGGCGTCCAATCTCAAAAGCTTCGCGCATCGCATCCAGGATATCCTCAGCTTCATTGCGCATGTGTGTGACATACACTCCGCCAGCCGACGCCAAAGGACGAGCGAGCTCTAGTATTTCTTCCGTGGACGCGGCATGCGCAGAGAGATAGGCCAAGCCAGAACTCAGACCCAGCGCTCCGCCGTCCAAAGCCTCCTGCAGTTGTCCGCGCATAGCGTCGATCTCTGACGCTGTCGCAGTACGGTCAAGGCGGTCCATGTGGTTATTGCGCAGGGCTGTATGTCCAACCAACGCGGCAACATTCACCGAGGGGCGAGCATCTCGAATCGCGGTGACATACTCGGCAAAGGTTGGATAGCGGAATACACCCGCATCACCCAGCAAATTCATGGGGTCGGGTGGCTCACCATCCACCCTCACTGGAGCGACGCAGATACCGCAGTTACCCACTATGACCGTTGTAACGCCCTGCGACAATTTGGGCATCATCGTTGGCTGGTGGATCACAGTAGTGTCATCATGGGTATGTACATCGATGAAACCAGGAGCAAGCACCAGGCCATCCGCGTGGATGACATCCGCTGCATGGAATGGGAGGGACGGCCCAATCTCCACAATACGACCGTCACGAAGAGCGGCGTCCATAAGTTCAGGTGCCATTCCGCTTCCATCCACAACGCTCGCATTTCGGATCAGTGTGTCGCAGTTCAACATTTCGGAGCTTTCAGAATATACGCTACATCCATTGAACGTTCTTGATTCATCGCATTTTTCTTGAGTAAGCCCTGAGGTTGATTGAATGGACGAACGAACATTTGCCCAGATGGCCGCACCCTCCGCGATCTCACCTTTAAACAAAGGCATGGGCTTTCTCCATCAAGCGCTCAAGCCCGAAGCGATTGCTGCACTCGGTTGGAATCTACTCAAGGAGGATCTGAGCCTGCCATCGGCGGTGCTGTATCGAGATAAGCTATTGCACAATCTCGAGTGGATGCAGCGCTTCATCGAGGCGTACGGAGTTCATCTGGCTCCGCATGGTAAAACCACGATGGCTCCCCGTTTGTTTCAGATGCAATTAGGGCGAGGCGCGTGGGGCATCACGCTCGCAACTCCCCATCAGACCCAGGTTGCTTACCAGCACGGAGTGCGCCGTGTCCTGATGGCGAACCAGCTTGTCGGCAAAGAGAATATGGCCATCATTGCGCGCCTCTTGATGGACCCCACATTCACATATTTCTGCCTCGTTGATTCGCCAGCCCAAATCGACCAGTTAGGGGCGTTTTACTCAGAGCGGAGATTGAAGCTACAGGTGTTGCTGGAACTCGGAGTCACGGGAGGCCGCTCGGGCGTGCGCGATGACCAGCAGATACATTCGGTGTTGTCAGCACTGTCCCGCTGGGATGATTGCCTTGCGCTGTGCGGAGTCGAGCTTTATGAGGGGGTCCTCGATCACGAATCTTCCATTCGCGCATTCCTCGAAAGAGCCGTCACTATCACGCATACGATGCTCACGGAGAAGCGGTTTCAGAGGGAACCTGTCCTGCTTTCAGGTGCCGGCTCCGCCTGGTATGACGTTGTTGCCGAGGCCTTCTCCGCGGCTGGGTTCGGAGATAGCGTTGAAATTGTCCTACGCCCCGGCTGCTACCTTACTCATGACGTGGGCTCCTATCGTGAGGCACAGACAAAGATCCAGCAACGAAATCCTATTGCAAATCACATGGGATCGGGCCTCTTGCCTGCGCTACAGGTCTGGGCGTACGTGCAGTCGTTGCCGGAGCAGGATCGGGCCATTATCGCCATGGGCAAGCGCGACGCTGCCTTCGACGCTGGGCTACCCGTCCCCGCGCTCCATTTCAGACCCGGAGAAGACGCTCCCAAGTCGGCCGCTGCCCACTGGTCGCTCACGAAGATCATGGATCAGCACGCCTATATGGAAATTGCAGAGCACGATGACCTTAGCGTCGGAGATCTGATAGCGTTCGACATTGCACATCCTTGTTTGACCTTCGACAAGTGGCGCCAGCTTCCCATACTTGACTCCGAGTATCAGGTGGTCGACATAATTGAGACTTTTTTCTAGTGTCATGAGTCTGAAGTAATTTGCATAATATGGATGATCCTCCTCATCGAATAGAGTGAGGCGGACATTGTTATGCCTATCGGACGGCCATTATCCCCATTGACGGTGAGCTCGGAACAGCGTGAGCAGTTGCAGTCTTGGTCGCGGCGCGCGAAGACGGCGCAGGCCCTGGCTTTGCGGTAGCGGATCGTGCTTTTGGCTGCTGACGGCGTGGCCAACAAAGAGATCGCCCGCAGGCAAGGCTGTTCGCAGCCGACGGCTGGCAAGTGGCGTCAGCACTTCCTCGACTTTGGCCTGGATGGTTTGCTCGACGAGCCGCGCCCGGGAACTCCGCGCAAGCTGAGCGACAAGCAGGTTGAGCGGGTCTTGACTCGCACGCTGGAGAGCC
>JAJZGF010000191.1 GCA_021805025.1 Acidobacteriota bacterium | reverse complement strand
TTGACCATTCTGCGCCATCGCTATGTGCATGGCAGACCCGTTCTGCCCCTGTCCTTTAGCCGAGCCACCGCCCGGGTTGGGCTTTCCCTGGTTTGAAGCCTGATCGCCGGTTTTGGCGCCTGGCGCGATGCCATCAGGCCCGCCTTTCTTTCCACCGGCGGTCTGTATCCCTTGGCTATTGGCATCGCCATTACCCGCCACCTGGGCGTTCCCGGCGCGGCCCGGCACCGTCCCGCCTGTGGCCGTGCCAGCAGCTGTCTGGTTGACCGGGGCAAGCGCAATCACCCCATTCGTCATCTTCGTATCCGACATTGACAGGACTGAAGCAGACGAGGGCAGTGTAGACGCAAGCGACGATGTCTCCGGAACGCGAGGGGTCGGGTCAGGCCCGCGCACTACAACCGGAGACGTTGCGCTCGGCGACGGCATGGGCGCCGCGGTCAAAAAAGCGGTCGATGAAATTGCAATATCCGAGGGAGCCTTCTCTTCATTGGGACGAGCAATTGACGGCTTGATCAATGCCGTGTTCGATGGATGCTGGATCGGCGGCGCCAGAACCTTCACCTTCGGCGTTGGCATAGACCACAACATCACCGCAGGCAGTGAAACATCTTTCATCACTAGTTTGTTCGGTGGAATGTCGGGCTGAATCAGGGTGCGAGCTGCGACCGGGAGCTTCTCAAACTGGTGCTGGCTCGAGGATGCCGCACCTGCCTTGCTTTGCGCAGCGGCTTCCTGGTCCGCGGTGCGCGCGCCGGGATAGTATCGAGTGCTTTCCGCAGGGCGCTTCATCTCCTCATCGAGGCGATTAAGAGTCACCTGCCTCACCATATATATATTGTCTTGACTCAACGGCCTGATGCGTGGAGCGTAAAGAAAGCCAAGCGCAACCACGACCACCGTAACGACATGGACCAGGACCGACAGGAAAAACGCCGACGGCCTCAGGCTGGCCCGCGGTCTCTCCGGCTGTACAGACAGGATATTGTAGGACTCCATGACCGGTATAGAATTCCCTTCTTATTCGAATCACATGAATGCGAAGACTGCACCCCCCGGGCGCCTCCTGTAGTGCCATGCTACATCCGACTCTGCAGGAATCACCCCTCTCATAAGTAATGTGTCACTCTTCAGCTACCTTTAGAATCCCGCCAACGAGGTAGTCTATAACGGCCTCCTACCCAGGTCTCCACATGCCATGCAAGACGATCCGCCATTCCATGCCTCTACGCGCTTTCTCCACTCTCGTTTGTACTGCACTCCCGTTCCATGATGCGCGGGGTCAGAGCCGGTACAACCTCCCTTTTAGACCGATAGCACCACGTTAGTTGTATGGTTACCAAAGCCTTCTCAATGACTATTTTTGTTGACTTGACGCCGTAACATGAATGCTATACTGCAACCGCATTTAACCACGTTGAGCATTCACAAATGGTCATTACGGCTTGGTACAAAAGTACCGAACGCACCAGAGCCGAGCCTGCTCTCTTGTGCAATGTTTCTACGCGCTGTTCAAGTGGTGAGACAGGAACTTAAATGAATCGAAGAATGCTGGTTATACTACTCAGCGCATTTGTCATCGCGTCCATGAGCGCATTTCTCGTCTGGCGCATGGTAGGTGCACGAATTTCAGCTTCAAAACCCATCGCCACCACACGATTGATTGCCGCAGCAAAGGATCTGAAGATCGGAATGGTCCTTGATGCCAGTGACCTGACCACCCTTCAGGTCGTGGGCTCAGCGCCCACAGGAGCACTTCTCGATGCCAAGAATGCTATAGGACGGGGCGTCATCTCCCCGCTCTACACGGGCGAGCCGATTATGGAGAGCCGCCTGGCGCCGAAGGGATCAGGCGGCGGTCTGGCCGCAACCATCAAAACGGGAATGCGTGCCTGCGCCGTCAAGGTCGATGACGTCGTAGGCGTGGCAGGCTTTGTCATACCCGGTATGCGCGTTGATGTTCTCATTTCCGGAGTTCCTCCGAATTCCCAGGGAACGCAAAACCCCGAGGTCAGGACCATCCTTCAAAACATCGAGGTCCTCTCTGCCGGTACGGATATCCAGAAGGATGCGGAGGGCAAGCCGCAGCAGGTGCAGGTCGTCAATTTGCTGGTCACGCCCGACCAGGCGCAAGTCCTGTCCCTGGCAACGAGCCAGATGCATATCCAGCTTGTGCTGCGCAATCCTTTGGATACTACTATCTCTACCGTCCAGGAGACCGCGATGACCAATCTGTTCGGGGGTGCAAAGCCAGCCAGTACGGCAGCTCGTAAGCGTGTCAAGTCTCTACCTCCGCCGTTCACCGTGCAGGTCCTTAACGGCAGTCATAAATCGGAAGAAAAATTCGCCACCCCCGGGGGACAACAGTGAACGCACGAGTCGGCCTCCTGCCAGTTTGTTTAAGCGTCTTGTCTTTTGCCTCTTGCCCTGCAGCCGCTCCGCAGGCCGCTCCCTCGCCTGCTCCTGCTGCGCCGCAGGTCTCCCAGAACCAGGACTCTGCCAATGAACTGTCGGTCGCTGTGGGCAAGTCCGTGGTCTTGGATCTCGCCAGGCCCGTAGTCCGAATCGTCGTGGGCTTAGGGGGCTTTGCAGAAGCCACGGCCGTCTCTCCCACCCAGGTTCTGGTCAACGGAGCAGCCCCCGGTGAAACCACGCTGATCCTCTGGGACAACGCGGGGGGAAGACAGTTCTTCAATGTCACTGTCCGCCCCAGCTCCATGGTCATCAATGATCATCTTGATGCCATTCGCCGCGAGTTGCGCACAGAATTGCCTGGTCAGGATTTGCGCGTCTCCGCCGAAGGTTCAAACATCTTTCTGCGCGGCACCGTCCCTGACCTGAACAGTTCCACCCGCGCTGTCACCATCGCTTCAACCGCCGGCAAGGTCGTAAACCTGCTCAGCGTCAACCTGCCCCCGCAGGAGCGCCAGATCCTCCTTAAAGTACGCTTTGCCAGCGTGGATCGCACCAAAGAATTGCAGCTCGGAATGAACCTGTTCAGCACCGGCCTTGGCAATACGATTGGCGGTGTAAGCACCGGCCAATACTCGCCGCCGGGCCTGACCATTCCGACACCAGGCATCCCGCTTACCGCAACACTGTCCAACCAACTGAATCTCTTTGCCTTCTTCCCGGGCCTCAACCTGGGCGCCACGATCCAGGCTCTTGAACAAAAGAATCTCCTCGAAGTCCTTGCAGAACCGAACGTACTTGCGGAAAACGGCAAACAAGCCAGCTTCCTCGCCGGAGGCGAATATCCGTTCCCGATGGTGCAGGGCGCAGGCATTGGCGGCGCTTCCGCGATTACTATTATGTTCAAAGAATACGGAGTTCGCCTGAATTTCCTCCCCACCATCACTCCTCGCGGCACCATCCGGCTGCAGGTAGCGCCTGAGGTCAGCGCGCTGGACTTCGCCGATGCCATTCAGATTGCCGGCTTCCTTGAGCCCGCAATTACCATCCGCAGGGTTAAAACTGAAGTGGAACTACAGGACGGCCAAAGCTTCGCAATCGGCGGCTTGCTTGACAATCGCGATAACGAGGTCTTCCAGAAAATTCCCTTTCTCGGTGACATCCCTATCCTGGGCAAGTTTTTCCAATCGATGGCCAAGACGAAGAGCAACACCGAGCTGATCGTGATTGTTACCCCGGAGATTGTTTCTCCCGCCCCGGCAGGTACAGAGATTCCAGTTCCGAAATACCCCGGTACTTTCCTGCCACCCAACTCCAACACGGCGATGCACACCCCGGACGCAAAAACTCCTGGATCTACCGTGGCAGCTCCGCCTGCATCCATTCCTGTCGAACAGCTGATCGAAAGCATGAAACCTGAAACACCCATGACCGACTCGGGGGGTGGATCGGGATCAGGCTCATCAGGTGGCGGTGGCGGCTCAAGCGGCATGTCAACACAGTGAGGCCCGATCACAGGGTAAGGAATTGCCCACTTTACTGCGTACCTTGCCTCCTCTCCTAGCCAACATGGCGGCCCCACGCAACCTGTGGGGCCGTTGCTGTTTTGGACTTTCTATCTACTGGCTGTAGAGCTACAAGGCCAGTTCGACTTTCGAACAAGTAGCAGGCTGAAACCGCATGAGCAAAGCACCCCATCAGCAAATCGCGCACTTGCAAAAAGCCGCCTTCGGCACACAGAAGCCGGAACAGGATGCGCGCATGCTCCTCACCAACATCACGCGCGGTACTTCACTTGCTGACTATCTTGAGGTTGCAACCACAAGTGCACGCCGCTCCAAAGGCCTCCTTGGCCGCGACTCTCTACCGTCTGGCGGTGGACTATGGATTGCTCCCTGCGAGTCTGTTCATACGTTCTTCATGCGCTTCCCCATCGACCTCGTGTACGTCGATCGCGCGCTCCGCGTCAAGAAGGTCAGAGACTCCGTGCGACCGTGGCGAATCTCGGCCTGTCTCAGCGCTTACTCGATCATCGAGCTTCCCGCAGGCGTCGTCCGCAAGACCGGCACAAAGCCCGGGGACCAACTCGAAATGGCGCCGGTTAATGGCCCCGCCACCACGTCCTTAACTGCCTCATGACCAGGCAGAGCCCTGTCGTCGCTTTCAATGCAATGGGAAACACGGGTTGACATTTCAAATCGACCGCGCGGCACCGGGATACAGCCCAGAACGCTGCCGAGAAAATCTTCGCCTCGCGCTTGACGTCCCTTTGGGGCAACTTTCTCCGGCCCGTGCCATTGCAAGCATTTGCTACGCATCAGCTCATGAAGATGCAGTCTCTGCATCGCACAGAGACTGCATCAAATGGCTCGAAAACGCAAGCCGGCTGGACCTGCGCTAATTCACCGTCAGAGTGAAAGTCGCGGAAGCCTGGGTGCTGGCTGAATCATTGCCCGTACCGCTAACGGTCAGCGTATACGCGCCTGGTGTCGTGCCCGGAATCGTAGTCCCCGTAGTCGAGCTGCTGCTGCCTCCTCCGAAGGCGACCAACCCGCCCAGCGCGGCCATCGCAAGCACCACAACTATCATCGAGAGCCACTTCCGGCGCCTTACCGGAAGTCCCATCAACACCAGGGCCGCCAGCATCGCTCCGCCGCTGGCGCCGCCCCACGGCAAACTGCGCTTCGAGCCGGGCATCGACAGAAGTGCCGTCGTTGGTGCCGTCGTATTCACGGTCACTGTCGACGTGCCACTAGTCGTTCCCGCGCCCAATGTCACCGTCTGCCCCGCCAAACAGGTTGGCAGGTTCGAGGCATTTGCCGGGCTCGAAGTCACCTTGCAGGACAGCGTAACCGTTCCCGCATAGCCGCTCGTCGAGCTCACTGTGATCGTGGACGTGCCCGGTGTTCCGGCAGACACGGTCACCGCCGTCGCGCTCATCGAGTAACCCGAGCTTGTCACCGTGACCGAGCTCGTCCCCGACGCACCGTTGTACACCGATGCTGAGGTTGCATCCGGCGTGTAGGTTGCGGTCAGCGTGTCGCTCCCCGCTGTAAGCGATCCCGCCGGGATACTGATCGTCGCGCTCCCGCTCGCCAGCGTCGTTGCCGTTGACGTGAAGGCACCGCTCGTCAGCGTCACAGCTCCTGTCGGCATCGGGTTTCCCGTCCCACCATTCACCGCCACCGTAACGGAAAGCGTCTGCGTTGTAGAAATGCTCGAGGAAGCCGGAGTTACCGTCGCCGTCGGCAGAATCGTGGTAACCGTCACCGCCGCCGTTCCTGTGCTCGCGCTATATGTCGCTGCGCCTGTCGTGTCCGGGGAATAATTTGCAGCCAGCGTGTCGCTGCCCGCGGCAAGCGATCCGGCCGGAACACTGATCGTCGCATTGCCGCTCGCCAGTGCCGTTGCCGCAGACGTGTAGCTGCCGCTCGTCAGCGTCACCATACCAGTGGGCGTCGGATTCCCCGTCCCGCCGCTCACCGTCACGGTCACGGAAAGCGGCTGGCCCGTCGAAACACTTGACAATGCAGGTGTCACCGCCACTGTCGGCAGCACCGTCGCGGTCAATGCAATCACACCCGTCGATGAAGCAAATGTGTTGGAGCAGCCTGAAAATTCCGCAAATAGCTATTTACTTGACGCCATCAGCCACAATCGGTTGTGGTTTCACCAGTTTCGCGAACGGAACTGGCTCCATCTGAACGGCTTGTTGCGCCAGTCGATAGAACAGTTTGCCGCGTGACGCCGAGGTGCGGCGGTTGAAACGAAAGGTGAACTCGTTGAGATAATCGTCCAGATGCTCGGCAGACACTGCTCCCTGGTGGGTTCCCATCAACCAGCGTTTCAGTAGTCCAATGACGCGATGCACACGAGGTAGCACGTGCTCGCCATCGGATTGTTCTGTTTGCACAGGACGCTGGTGCACATAGCCCTCCAGCCCCAGATGGGACTTGAAGCCATCGGTTCGCACCGTGCTGCCTGGCTCAACCGATGCGGCAATAAAGCCATGCAAGGCTGCTCGCGTCAGATTTGGGATCGTTTGCAACCGGACGCGGCCGATCTTTCTGCCGTCC
>JAJZGF010000038.1 GCA_021805025.1 Acidobacteriota bacterium | reverse complement strand
GGGGGAAACAGAAGCGTCTGGTTGACCGTGTCAGCAATGAAGTTCTGGCCCATGGCTCGAACTTAAACGACTGCCAACGGACCGTGCTGTTGCCCCCATCACGAATCTATGCCCGACACACACCTAGCACCTGCTAGTCGCTCTCCGTCTTACCACTTTCCAAAGTCTGGCGGGATATCCTCTCCCTCTTCTTTCGTATCTTTCCCATTCGGATTTGGCGACGAAGGTTCTAAATCTATGAGACCAAAAGTGTTAGGCGCAGTTTTCCTGAAGACCTTACCCTTTCGGGCGTAGGAGGAGAGCGTACCTGCCAGGGACACTCTGTTCTTCTTATCTGGCTGCTTTCCTAGGGCTTTGAGGAGATCGGCAATCGGCATGGGCTTCCCGGCAGCCCTGATCGCTTCACGGGCCTTTGCAAGGAAACTATCGGGGCGGAGTGTCGCGTTATCGGTCTCTATCGCCGTCTCTCGCGGCAGGAGTTTCATTGAATCATCTAGAGCTTGAACATACGCCTGAGCTTCGCGAATGCGGAGTTCAAGCTCCCTTATTTCGGACTCCTTCTTTGTTTTTAGTTTCTGGAAATTTTCTTTGATGCCCATTTTGGCCTACCCCTAGGAATTCTTATACAGTCGAATGGGAAAAATGGCAATATATGGGAAGAGAGAAAATGGGAGTCTCCCATCCCTTTTCATTTTGGAGGCTTGGCGATGGAATCATTGGACTTTGTAATGCAGGCGCTTGACGAAAAGAAGCGGATTGCCCCCAATAGCGAAGAGTACTGGATGGCGCGCGACATTCAGGTAATACTCGGATACGCGGAATGGAGAAACTTTGAAGCGGTAATTGAAAGGGCCAAAGTTGCTTGTGATGGGTCGGGCGTCGAAAGCAAGTATCACTTTGTTAGTACCAACAAGATGATCATTGCCGGGAAGGGAGCAGAGGTGCAACGTGCCGATTACTACCTGACTCGTTATGCCTGCTACTTGATCGCAATGAACGGCGATCCCTCGAAGCTCGAAATCGCCTCTGCACAACGTTATTTCGCGGTTCAAACGCGACGCCAGGAAATGGCAGACGCTGAGGCGCTGGCCCTAGCCGATCCCGATGCTGACCGAATCGCATTAAGAGAGCGAGTGCAGATGAATAATCACACACTGGCTGGCGTGGCGAAGGATGCGGGTGTTCAGCGTTACCAGTTTTTCAACGATGCGGGCTACCGCGGTTTGTACGGGATGGGAATCAAAGACATCAAGCGCCGCAAAGGTATTCCGATGGGGGATTCTATTTTGGACTACTCCGGTCGGGCGGAGCTTGCGGCTCACGATTTCAGAATTACACAGACAGAAGAAAAACTGAAGCGAGAAAACATCCACGGGGAGCAGCGCGCCATTGAGGCACATCGCCGTGTCGGCGAAGAGGTCCGAGAGGCTATAAAGCGAGTTCGCGGCTCCCTACCAGAGAACATGCCAAAGGAAGAGCACATCAAAAAACTCGTGTCTGCGAAAAAGAAGGCTGCAAAAGTACTCAGGAAAGGACCGAAACTGATTGAAGACTGATAAAGGACAATTTGACGAGGTTCTAAAGCGAATGCTGGTGAAAGAGCCTCAAAAAACTTCTGAGATAAGGGCCCCTAAAAAGGCGCAATATCCTCAGAAGTCAACGAAGCAAAAGTAAGCGGCTGGAATCCGCAAAGCCTGCGAACCGTCTCGCCGAATGCATCGTATTTGCGGCGATTGAAACGATACGCGCATTCGTTTCAGCTAGCGCTGCAAGTGCTTCGCACTCACCTTGTGGTATTGCCCTATGATTCCGCGCTTAAACAACGAGAACACATTTTCGATTGTGTTTGTATAGGCATCCCCGCGAACGTATTCACCAATTATGTGATTCAAAGTTTCGTGCCGATCCGTGAGGTTCAGCGGCTTCAGCGCGTAAGGATAGAAGATGGACTGATCTGTCATTACGCGCTCTACGTTGGGATCAACGCTGGCTTCAATGAATGGTTTGATGTTCTTGACCTTCGTGTCTTCAACATGGAGCATCTTTGGTATTCCCTCGCGCTGAACAGCACCCATCACGGTCTGCTTCTGCTTTTTGCCATAGTAAACGCCTTTGCCCTTTTGCTTGCCACCGACGTAGGTTTCATTCATCTCCACGATGCCGCCCAACTTCGGTATGTCGCCCTCGGCCATTATTTCGCGGATTCGGTGATATAGGTACCACGCGGTTTTGTAGGATACGCCCAAGTCGCGTCTAAACTGCATCGCGCTGATACCCTTCTTTGCATTGAGCACAAGTGCGATTGCCTGGAACCACTTTATGAGGGGCAGGTGCGAGTCGTGGAACAACGTGCCAGCGGTAGGCGAGAACTGCTGATGGCAAGTCGCCTCTTGGCACATGTAGAACCATCCGCGATTGTTCTTTGAAGCCGTCTTGCGCTCCACCTTGACGACCTTTTCGCAGCCGCAGGTCGGGCAACGCTTGACGCCATCAGGCCAGCGCATCTTCTCGATGTACTCCAAGCATTGTTCGGTAGTGCCGAGTTTTTCGTGAACTTCGCAGAGATTCATAGCCGATCCTTGATTACAGAATCAGTTTAGAGAGCCTTTCTATTTGTGTCAAATATATAATTACGCAAAAGCCATCAGCTTTCGCAGGGCATCTCCCCCACGCGGGCGCACGATAGGTGCCGTCATGGAATCGGCGCCGTCCAACCCGTACGCACTGTCCTCAAGCAATCGGTCAGCAATCAGCGCGGTTCCAACCTCGGAAAATATCGACCATTTTTCTACACTCTGCACGCGGGCCGTTCCCGCCGTCGGCGTATATTGCCAACCGCGCAGCCAGCCGCTGCAAAGCATCCTTCTGCCCAGTATCTGAGCTTGTACGCCGATTTCCATCAGCCGATGTAAACTTGCCTCCCGAGCCGGCGTCTACCAGAGTGATGGCAACCGGAGCTACATTGGAACCGATGCAGATGGCCAGGACAGACGAGCTTGCCGCTCAGCAGTTCTCGGATGTGGTCGCAGGCCTTCGTCCGCAGATCTTCCGGTTCCTGCTCGCGTCCACGCGCGATGAGGATCTTTCCGAGACGCTCACTCAGGAATGTTTCCTGAAGGCACATCGGAACTGGGCGCAATTTCGCGGAGACTCCAGCGTCGTGACCTGGTTGATGCGCATCGCCATCAACCTGCAGAAGGACCACTGGCGCAACCGCCGTCTGCAGTTCTGGCGTCAGGCACACACCCAGTCGGTGGATCCGGACGAAGCCGGCGATTGGCTGCCCAGCGGCGAGCGCTCGCAGGAGCAGCGCCTGCTTGCCAGGGAGAAGGTGGCGCAGGTCTGGCGAGCAGTGGATGGCCTCAGCGAGCGTCAGCGCACAGTGTTCCTGCTGCGCTATGTGGAAGAGATGGATTTGAGTGAGATTGTGCGCTCCACGGGCCTGACTGAAGGCACCGTAAAAGCACATCTGTCGCGCGCGCTGGCTAGGGTGCGCGCCAGGGTGGGAGGAATGCAATGAGCTGGATGAACAGATGGGCGCAACGCAACGACGCGCAGCAAGTCGACTCTGCTATGGAACCCGAACTCACGCAGACGCTCGCGGACTTCAAGGCCAGTGTCCACGCATGGAGCGAGGCGGCCTATCACCGGCCGCGCGCCATGCACCAGGCTGTCGTGCGCCGCACCTGGCGCCTGGCCGCCGGCTGGGCCATGGCCTGCGTGCTCGTTGCCGGCGCCGGTTCGGCTGCCGTCTATGAGCGGCATGAGCGTGCCGAGCAGGCGCGCATTGTGGCCGCCGCCCGCGCAGCCGAGCAGCAGCGTGAGTTGGCCGCCCAGCACGCCCGCGCGGAAGAGGATCTGATGGCGAAGGTTAACAGCGATGTCTCCCGTGAAGTGCCGGATGCGATGGAGCCGCTGGCCGCTCTCATGTCCGACGACAGCACACAGTAACGCAACCGCAGAACTCGCAAAGGAAGATGGAGAGGACAAGGCAATGAAGGCAATCTATGGAGCAATCGCAGTGGCCGCGCTGCTGGCGGCCGGTGTCGCCGGCGCGCAGTGTCCCGGCATGGGTATGGGCCCGGGGGGAGGCATGGGATCGGGCTTTGGCCCGCATACGCCGCCCATGGAGCGGGCACTTGGCATGGGGGGCATCCATGGCCGCTGGTGGAACAACCCTGCCATGATCGAAAAACTCAAGCTCACCGATGACCAGCGCAAGGCAATGGATGCGATTCTGCTCGCACACCGCGAAAAGCTCGTTGATTTGCGCGCCAATCTGGAAAAGTCCGAGCTGCAGTTGCAGCCCATGATGGGTGAGGACCAGCCCAACGAGTCCGGCATCCTGGCACAGGTGGATAAGATCGCCGCTGCGCGCACGGAGCTGGAACGGGCCAATGCCCGCTTCCTGCTCGACATCCGTGCCAAGCTCACCCCCGACCAGTGGAAGACGGTGCGCGAGAGCTGGGCCGAGCGCATGCAGCGCCGCGGCATGGGACCGGACGGCGGCGGCCGCATGATGAATCCGCCCGCACCCCCGGCCGCGCCGCCTGATCCGCCTGCTGCACCGGGCCCCGGAGCAGGGTCGGCAGATCACTAAAGCGGAATGCGTCCTCAACGGAATTGACAGAGAGTTACTCCGGCTGCCGAAGCAGCCGTGGCGGCAGTGGGAATCTTCCCCTGCCGCCGTTTTTGTGTGCGGAACCCGGTCCCGCGGTCTTGCTGTTCACGGTCCATCGGGGGCTGCGCGCCGCATCGCCTGTGTCGTTCCGAGGCAGCAATCTGCCTCATTCCTGCGCAGCACCTGTCCAGAACAGAAGCAGCGATTGCACCCTATCCGGACATGCTGCCGTGAAGCGCGACAAAGCGGGCCATATGAGCCTGGCAAAAAAATGACTAAAGTTCTCCGCGCCCGTTCCGATGAAGGGTGCAGATGCAATGGCGCCCACCACGAAATCGAGGTGGACCTGGCAAGGCAAAGGAAACAGCCGCGGGCTGGGGCGTACACCAGGCATCGGAAAAAGGAGAGATCCCATGGCCCTCGGTGTTTTGAACAATCTTCCAGCGATCTATGCAGAGAACTATCTGAACAACACCAGCAGCAGCCTGCAGACGGTTCTGCAGCAGTTGTCCTCCGGTTCGCGCATCAACTCCGGCGCCGATGATGCGGCCGGACTTTCACTGGTCAACGGCCTGGCCGCGAACTCGGCCGCGCTCACACAATCCACCACCAACGCCAGTGAGGGCGTGGGCCTGCTCAAGGTTGCCGATGGAGCTCTGTCACAAGTCTCCAACCTGCTCAACCGGGCCGTGACGCTGGCGACTGAAGCCTCGAACGGCACCCTCAACAGTTCGCAGGAGTCCGCTGCGAACCAGGAGTACCAGTCGATTCTTTCCGAGATCAACAACATCGGGTCCACGACCACCTACAACCAGAATCAGGTCTTCACCGGAGCGCTCGCCGGCGTCGATATCTATACGGGCGACTCCTCGCCGACCGGTGCGTCGGTCGACAGTCTCTACTTCGCAACGCTCAGTTCGTCTTCCCTCGGCGATGACGGCGGTACAGTGCAGCAGAACAGCAACGGCCAGTTTGTCGACCTGTCAAAAGATACTGGCGGTGCGTTGACCACGGCGGCAAAGACGACCGACACCGTGGCCGGCGCCCTTACCTTCACTCTCACAAGCGCGACCGGTGCGACCACGCCCATTACGACAACTGCGACAACCGTGAGCGCCCTCATCGCCCAGATCAATGCGCAGAATATTCCCGGCGTGACGGCAACCTTCACCACCGCGGGCACGGTTGGCGATTCCACCGTGAATGCGGGCGATACCGGCATTCAGCTGACCAACACAAACCCGAATGTCACGATTGCGCTGGGAGGTTTGGCCGACTCAACGACCGTCGTCACCCCGGCGCTGTTTGCCAACACCGCGGCCACCACGACCATCGGCTACCAGTTAGCCGCCGGCGGGGACAAGTCCGCCAACCTGAAGGCCACCGACCTGACCAGCCAGACCGACGCACAGAGCGCCTTGTCCGTAATCAACGGGGCGATCACCTACATTGCCGCACAGGATGGCTACCTGGGCGCGCAGATCAACACCCTCAACTCGGTCAGCCAGGTGATGAGCACGCAACAGGAGAATGTGGTTTCCGCGCAAAATGCCATCCAGGCGACCGACTATGCTTCGGCGACTTCCGACATGTCGAAGTATGAGATTTTGAGCCAGACTGGCATCGCCGCGCTGGCACAGGCCAACAGCGTGCAGCAGGAAGTAACCAAGCTCTTGCAGTAAGTCTTTGGCAGGATTCACCGGTTTTGCAGCATAGCAGCATTGAAGCACTTTAAAAGACAACCCAGGGACGGGCGGCGGCAAAGGCACTTAACCTTGCCGCCATTTTTTGTCGCATCGAATTGTAAGTTCACTTCGGCAGCACCACGGAGCCGGTCACAGTGAAGGCCGCCTCCGATTTCGACTTTGTCTCCTCCGGTTGCGCGCCGCCTACGGTCAGCGCGTAATTGCCCGCAAGAATTGACCGGTTGCCCTGGTCATCCACGCTCGAGAGGGAACGCGGATCGATCTTGAGCGTCACCTCGCGGCTTGCGCCCGGCGCGACCGACACGCGCTCAAAGCCCACCAGCGAGTGAATTGGTCCGTCCGATTGCGGTGTCTTCACATAAGCTTCCACCACTTCGTCGCCGCCCACCTTGCCCGTGTTGGTCACCGTCACAGTCGCCGTCAGCGGTTCCCCGGCCTTCAGCGTCGCAGACGACAGATGCACGGGTCCGTATTTGAAGCTCGTGTAGCTCAGGCCATAGCCAAAGCCCCACAGTGGCTTGCCGGTGTAGTAGCGATAGGTCCGGTTCTTCATCGAGTAGTCAGTGAAAGGCGCCAGGCCATCCAGGGACGCGTAGAACGTTACAGGCAGACGCCCCGAGGGGTTGTTCAGCCCGGCCAGCGTGCGTGCAATCGCTATGCCGCCTTCCACGCCGGGATACCACGCCTCCAGCACAGCGGCCGCGTGTTGATTGGCCCAGTTCAGCGCCACTGCGCTGCCGCTTTGCAGCACTACGATAAGCGGCTTACCCGTTGCGGCCAAGGCCTCCAGCAACTTCTGCTGCGGCGCGGGCAGATCCAGGCTGGTGCGGTCGCCGCCGTTGAAGCCGGGAATCTTGATGCGCATCTCCTCGCCTTCCAACTGCGGCGAAAGGCCGACAAACGCGACCACCGTATCGGCTTCCCCGGCGCGCGCAACAGCCTCGTCCAGTTGCGCCCCCGGCGGCGCTTCCCACTTCAGCGTCACGCCGCCGCCTGCGCGGTCAGCAGAGTGCGAGTACTCCAGCACGAACTCATGCGGCCTGGCGTCGCTGAAGTCCACCGGGATCGACGGATTCTTCGGAAAATCCATGACCGGCGGCGCCGTTGGCGAAGCGCCCGGCGCCGCCGTGAAGTTCCCCATGGACGAAAGATCATGGTGGAAATCGCCCGCTGTTTTCACATCATGCCCCGCGCGCAGGGTGCCTTCCGAAATTACCTTGCCATCGAGCAGCAGCCGGTACGACTCCTGCGGCGAATACGGGAAGCTGTCAGCGGGCTCGATCGTGAAAACGTAGTGGCCCGCCGCGGGCGGGGTCAGCGTGCCCGTCCAGCGCACGGAGTAGTTTGGTGTATCCACCTCCGGCGCGGGCTTGGCGTTCTCCCAGTCCGCCTGCACCGCCGGCTCGGTCGTCACCGCCACGGGGCGGCCCGTCCAATCCGTCGTGGCAAAGAACTCCGTCTTCAACCCCTTGCCCAGACCAAAGACTGTGCGCGGCACGGGCACACCCACGCCCTCCGCCAGCGTGGAGCCCTGCGCGTAAAGAATGGGCGTGTTGCGGAACTGCTGCAACATGCCGTCCAGCGGCGTCACCGGGTGCAGCGGCGTGCCTACATAGTTGCCCAGAATCGACGGCAGCAGATCCGCCGTTGGACCCACCACGGCAATGTGTCCCAGGTTGCCCTGCAACGGCAGCGCGCCATCGTTCTTCAGCAGAACAATCGCTTCCTCGGCGGCCTTCAGCGCCACCTGCCGATGCGCGGGCGAGGCAGCGTCAGAGAAGGGAATTTTATCCAGAGGGTTGGAGCCCTGCGGATCGAATAGTCCCAGTTGGAAGCGCGCGGTGTAAAGCCGCTCCGCTGCCTGTGTGACAAGGTCTTCGGAGACGAGTCCCTGCTTCACCGCATCGGCCAGCGTGTTGAAGCCCGGCGTCCAGATGCTGCACGAGAGGTCCGTGCCCGCCTGCAACGACAAGGCGGCCGCATGGGTGATGTCGGCCGCCTTCTTGTGGCCCTGGTACACGTCCACAATCGCGCCGCAGTCTGAGACTACAAAGCCCTTGAAGCCCCACGCATCGCGCAGATGATCCTTCAGCAGCATGGTGTTGGCGCAGGCCGGCCAGCCGTCAATCGAGTTGTAAGCGCACATCACGGACTGCACCTGGCCCTGCGTGACGGTGGTGCGGAAGGCCGGCAGATACGTCTCCTCCAGATCGCGTGGGCTGGGGTCCACGTTGAAGCCGTGGCGCAGCGGCTCCGGCCCGTTATGCACGGCAAAGTGCTTGCTCGTGGCCACGGCGCGCAGGTGGTTGGGGTCATTGCCCTGCACGCCTTCAATAAAGGCCACGCCCATCTGCCCCGTCAGGAATGGGTCTTCGCCATAGGTTTCCTGGCCGCGTCCCCAGCGCGGATCGCGAAAGATGTTGATGTTTGGTGACCAGAAAGTCAGTCCAAAAAAGATGCGATGATTGCCCTCGCGCTGCGCCTGGTTATACTTCGCGCGCGCCTCATCGGAGATCACGTCGCCCATCGCATGGACGATCGACGGATCCCACGTTGCCGCCATGCCGATCGCTTGCGGAAAGACCGTCGCATAGCCGGCGCGCGCCACACCATGCAGAGCTTCATTCCACGTCTGGTAGTCGGGCACACCCAGCCGCGGAATGGCAGTGGCATAGTCTTCCAGTTGGTTGGCCTTTTCCTCCAGCGTCATGCGGCTCACCAGGTCGTGCGCGCGCGCGGATGGGGAAAGCTTCGTGTCAAGATATGCAGGCGTCTGCGCCGGCAGCAGTACGGCACAGGCAGCAAAGACAAGCGGCAACGGGGCGAACCAGCGGCGAAACGACATCGGACTTCCTCCTCGGTTGGAGCACCGGCGCGCGGCATCCTGGCACGGCGGCCCGCGCCTGCCCGGAGCCCGCAATAGCTGTTGAGTGCAACCGTAGGAACTCTACTAGCCCAAGCGGTGCTTTGGCTAGCTTTATCGCTTTACTCGAAGATTTGTTAGATGCCGCGCCCTGTCTCAGTACTTCGACTTGATCGCGTAGGTCAATCCCATCGTGAATTGAAAAGAGTTGTGCTTGGTCGGCGGCAGCGACACCGGGGTATTGTTCAGATAGCTGTCCATGGTGCCCATCGAGAAGCTCAAATTCTTGTACGCGGGAAACGCAAAGGTATTCGTCTCATTCGCCGAGTATGCCGACATCTGGTTGTAGGCCGGAATGTACTCCAGTCCCTGGATGTAGGTGAGCAGCTTGAGGTGCAGCGTGTAGTTGGCTGCGAAGGTAGAGCCCACCAGGTTCAGGCTGCTCGGCGTTCCGGTGATGAACTGCTGCTTCTCGTACTGCGCCGTCGCCTTCAGGTCCGCCTCCTGCCGCGCGGTCTTGTAGACCGTCCATCCAATGCCGCCGCCGTAGATCTGCTGCAGGTCCAGGTCCTGGCTGTAGTTGTGGTCAAAGGCCGTCTGCGCCAGCACAAAGAAGCGCGGAGAGAAATACTCATCTCGCTCGGCGTCCGCATGGTAGATCGCGGATTTGGTTGTGACCGCCTGCACCAGTACGCCCGCTGCCACATACGCAGGCTGCGTAATTTTGCCATACGATCCGGTAAAGTCCAACGAGGTGCGGTCGCGCGGGTTCAGCCAACTCACCGTAGGCACCGTGCGCACCAGCCCGATGCCGCCCGAGAAGGTGTATTGGTTCTGAGTCGCCGTCACGATGGACGCACCTGCCGTCGCCGTGCCATTCCATCCCGCCATCAGGCTGGGGTGGTGATAGACCTCCTTATTCAGCGTGGCCTCATCGGTGATGTATTGCACATCCTTCACCGGGATAGGTGCGGGCGCAGGTTTGCCTGTGGGATGCACGTCGATAGACTGGCCGGACACATCGAAAGTGCCCACGGGGATATTGCCCGCGGTCTTCTTGCCGTCGACCTTGACCCGGTCATCGATAATGGCGAATTGCTGGCCCGCATGCAATTCCTTGATCTTGTCCCAACCCAGCGTCACATCCCCCAGCGAATCGGTGTGGAACTTGATCTTGCCCTGCACCTCGCTCACAAACTTGCCGTGCAGTATGTCGCCATCGCTCAGCACAAGCACATCCTGCGTCGGGGCTGGTGTCGATTGGCTCCACGCGGCGGGTCGCAGGCTCAGGCTCAGCGTAGCCAATGACAGAAGGCATAGGCCCGCGTTGCGCAGGATTGAGGATGCCTCGCGCGTAGCAGCGTCGGCCAAAGAGAAGAGTGGCTTCATCGGAGGTGTTCCTTTCCTTGCAGAGACTCTGTTGATGCCGGACGAGATGGAACCCTGAACCTGGAGATAGGCAGGCGCAGGGTTCTAGCTCGTATCCACACCCCTCTCATAGTAAACCGGAGCCGCGCAGGCGGGGCAGCTGCGCATGCTCCCACCTCGCGCTTGCAGCCCCCAACAGGAAGCAGTGCGGGCCGGCTCTGTCCCTCTGCGCGGCCGCCCCAGAGCCCATTCTTGTGCAGATTACTGCGCCGTCAGCGCCGCCTGTTCCAGTTCAATGGCCTGCGGGAAGAGCAGATTATTTTCCAGATGCACATGGCGATGCAGGTCCTTCTCAAACATGTCCAGGCCGTAGTAGAGGCCTGTCAGCGTGGGGCAGGCGCCATTCCACGGAGTAAATCCATCGGTCGCCGCGCGCATCTCTTCCAGCAGCGCGCCGGCCGCCTCATGCTCGTGGATCATCATGCGAATCGGGCTTTGAACGCTGCCGAAGCAGGCCTCTGCCGTTGCCCCGCTGCCATTCCGCTGCTTGTCCAGCGTCTGGATATACGGAAACAGGACGCGCTCCTCTTTGTGCAGATGCAGCAGCAGGTCATCGCCAAGCAGGATGAGCTGGCGCTCCAACTGCCCCAGTTCAGGATGCGTGGGGCTATGCTTGCGCGCGGCCTTCTCAGCCATCGGCAACAGCCGCGGCAGCTCAGCGCGAATATAGGCGTGGTGCGTGACAACAATATGCTCGATTAGCTCAGATGGCGTAGCCAGGGACCAGTCACGATCGAAGGCCTTGGCTGTCGCCGCATCGGTAAGGCGGTCAACGACGCTCTGTAGGTCCAGTCCCTTCTCGGCGCAGGCCAGCGACAGCGGGCGATTGCCCCCGCAGCAGTAGTCCAGATGCAAACCTTCAAAAACGCGAATGGTGGCGGGTTGTGCAAGGGCGATGGAACGTAGTGTGGATTCGGCAGCGATCACGGTAATCCTCCTCGGATGAACTCAGACTAGGCGGATGGGTGAGGAGGAGCAGCGACTTTGGTCACGCACGCCGGATATTTTCGCGCTCGCGTGGATTTGTTGGCTGAGTCCGGGGTGAATCTGTAGGATGGGTTGGAATTTAAGGGGCGGGAGAACGATGCGACCCAACATAAACCTGATCAAGGCGACTCTTACTGGAGCCCTCGGCGGCCTGCTCTTCGGCTTTGACACCGTGGTGATCTCGGGCGCGATCGACGCGCTGGTGCGGCTCTACCACCTGAGTCCGCAGGGCAAAGGCTGGACAGTCGCCATCGCGCTCATCGGCACCGTGGTTGGCTCCTTTGGCGCCGGGGTCATCGGCCAGAAGTTGGGCGGGCGGGAGACACTGCGGTTCACCGCCGTGCTTTACGTCATCTCCGCCCTCGGCAGCGCACTGGCCTGGAACTGGCCTTCGCTGATGGTCTTTCGACTCATCGGCGGACTGGGCATCGGCGCCTCATCGGTCCTCGGGCCGGTCTATATCGCTGAGCTCTCCCCGGCCAAATGGCGTGGCCGTCTGGTCGGCGCCTTCCAGTTCAACGTAGTCTTCGGTATCCTGGTCGCCTATACCACCAACTATTTGATTCGCCTGGCCCATCTGGGCGCAGCAGAGTGGCGCTGGCAGGTCGGCGTAGCGGCCATTCCCGCCTTCGGATTCCTGGTGCTCCTGTTCGGCATTCCGCGCAGCCCGCGCTGGTCGGCATCGAAGAACCGCATTGACGAGGCGCTGGCCGTGCTCAAGCTGATGGGCGAGCCGGACCCCGAGGGCGAGCTGGCCGACATCCGCGCCGCGCTCAACCAGGAACACGCCGACGCTCACGAGGCGGTCTTCCGCTGGAAGTATCGCTATCCATTGTTCCTGGCCATCACTATCGGAGCGTTTAACCAGCTTGCCGGTATCAACGCGATTCTCTATTACCTGCCCAGCATCTTTGCTTCGGCGGGCTTCAGCCAGATTTCGGGAGACCAGCAGGCCATCGCCATCGGCTTCACCAACCTGATCTTTACCATGGTGGGCATGAGCGTGATTGACAAGCTGGGCCGCAAGACGCTGCTGCTCATCGGCGCAGCGGGCACAGCCAGTTGCCTGGGAGCGGTCTCGTGGCTCTTTGCCACCAACTCGCACCCGGGCGCGCTGGTGTGGCTGTTCGTCACCTATATCGCCTTCTTTGCGCTTTCACAGGGCGCGGTCATCTGGGTCTACATCGGCGAGGTCTTCCCCAATCATGTGCGCTCCAAGGGCCAGGGCGTGGGCAACGCCAGCCACTGGATCATGAACACACTGATCGCGCTCGAGTTTCCGGTGCTGGTGGTCAGCCTGGGCCGCAGCGCGCCGTTCACGTTCTTCGCCATAATGACAGCGGTGCAGTTCCTGGTGGTGTTGTTCGTCTACCCGGAGACCAAAGGCCAGACCCTCGAAGAGCTGCAGCGCAGGCTGGTGCCGTCCGACTGAGCCTCTTTCAACGCGCAGCATGACTCCCGCTGCACGCAAGGGGTATTTTGCCCCGCAGCGTCTTTGTGGGACACTTGAGGTGCAGCCCGCCGCAACGAGGAGACGGATGCCCGAGTCGACAGTATTCATTACCGAGCAGGTCAGGGAAGTGGTGCAGGCCGCCATGGAAGCTCTGCGTGTGCGTTCCGACGACGACCTCTCGCCCTCGGCCGCCGCCAACTCCTTTGAGGCCGATGCTCTGCGCGCGGAGATCATCCGCGTGGGCCGCAAGCTGTGGGAGCGCCAGTACGTCGACGGCAACGGCGGCAACATCAGCGTCCGCCTCGGCTCAAGATACGTCCTCTGCACGCCCACCATGCTCAGCAAAGGCGACCTGGAGCCGGCCGACATCTGTCTCTCCGACCTCGAGGGCAACATCCTGGCGGGGGACCGGCCGCGCACCAGCGAGCTGCTGCTGCATCTGGAGATATACAAGGCGAACCCGCAGGCCCGTTCCGTCGTGCACTGCCATCCGCCCTACGCCACAGCCTTTGCCATCACCGGCTCCGCGCCCCCCGTCGGCCTCAGTTCGGAGTACGAAATCTTCATCGGACCAGTGGCCGTGGCAGAGTATGAGACGCCGGGCACCAAGGCCTTTGCCGAGTCCATCCTGCCCTTCGTCCATGACCACAACACCATCCTGCTCGCCAACCACGGCATCGTCTGCTGGTCCGATACGCCCACCCATGCCGAGTGGCTGGTCGAGATCCTCGACACCTACTGCAAGACCTATCTCATCGCCCAGCAGGTGGGCAGGCCCGTCCGCTTTATCTCGGACGAAAAAATGCGCGAGATCCTCGCCCTCAAGCGCAGGCTGGGCTTTCCGGATGCCCGTCTGGCGCACCTGCCCGAGGTGCCTGAGCCCGCGTCAGCCTCCAACGCGGAGCTTGATCGCCTGGTCGAACAGGTCGTCGCAAAGCTGGAAGGACGCGAGTAGCCGGACTCCGCCCAGGAGAAAGCGGGATCCGTGTTACACTGGTGTTGCGCTCAGTGATTTGGCCGTGAGCGGCGGTTTGCCTCTTCAAAAAGGCAACTCTGCCTGGCACAGATTTCCCCCAAGCCCCTACAGCGTAACCACTTCGGCCTTTTCTCAGGGCCATCCCAGGATTGTGCGGGAGTGTGGTGCCAGTCGGCAGTGTGTCGTCCGGCGTATCCGTCGCGTGGGTCAGCTCCGGGCTGCTGCGTTTCCTGTGAGGAATGCCGGTCAGCCAGTCCCCAAGGGCCTTACGGTTCTCTCTTACGCATAGTTTGTTTTTGAGGCAGGCCTGCGCCTACTTGCGCGTGCCTCCGTGTCCGGTTCCGATTGCAGGCCGCCCGTGTAGATAGGCGGCTCCCGGAGCCCAGGAAGAATCTTATTTTGACAACTCAGTTTTCGCAGTTCACTCTTTCCGCCGCCCTGATGGCGCGGCTCAACGCCAACAAATTTGAAACCCCCACCCCGGTACAGACCGGCGCGATTCCCCCTGCCCTGGAAGGCCGCGACGTGCTGGCCACCGCGCAGACCGGCACCGGCAAGACCCTCAGCTTCCTCATTCCCATCGTGGAACTGATGCAAAAAGTGGAAGCACGCGGTCCCGCGGCGCACGCCCTCATCCTGCTGCCCACGCGCGAGCTTGCCATGCAGGTGGAGACGGCCTTTCGTGCCATCCGCACCAGCTCCGACCAGACCGTAGCCCTGGTGGTGGGCGGCCTGGCAGAGCGGTCGCAGCTCGATGCCATTCGCCGCGGCGCCAAACTGATCGTCGCTACCCCCGGTCGGCTTGAGGACTTCCTCAAGCGCAAGCTCATCCGCCTCGACCAGGTCAAGATCCTGGTGCTCGATGAAGTCGACCGGATGCTCGACATGGGCTTCCAGCCAGCCATCGCCCGCATCGCGGTCACCCTTCCCGTCGCCCGCCAGACCCTTTGCTACTCCGCTACGCTAGAAGGCCCAGTGAAAGAGGTCGCGCAAAAGTATCTCCGCAATCCCGCCCGCATCGAGATTGGCTCGGTCCTCAAGCCCGCAACCAACGTCGAGTTGCGCACCTTTGAGGTCGAGCCCGACAAAAAGCAGGAGTTGCTCGAGCATCTGCTGGGCGCGGAGACGGGCAGCTTTCTGGTCTTTGTTCGCACCAAGCATGGTGCAGACCGCGTAGCGCGGAGACTCATCCGCAACGGACACTCGGCCACGCAGATTCATGGGGACCGCTCGCAGGCGCAACGCAACTCCGCCCTGCGCAGCTTCACTGAGGGCCGCCACCGCGTGCTGGTCGCCACCGATGTCGCCGCTCGCGGCATTGACGTGGCCAATGTGGCGCACGTCATCAACTTCGACATGCCCAAGGTAGCCGAAGACTTTGTCCACCGGGTAGGCCGCACTGGCCGGGCCTCGGCCAAGGGAATCGCCTCCACCTTTGCGGCACCCGCCGAGCGCGGCGACCTGCGTAAGATCGAGCGCACGCTTTCGATCCAGATGAAGCGCTTCCGGGTCCGCTCCGCAGAGCTGAATTAAGGTAGGGATGCGCGTCGAAAGCCTTCGCCGCCAGGGCGCCGGCGGGACAAAAAAAGACGGCACGAACGGTCTAGCTGTTCGTGCCGGGAGGCCAGTGACGCAAACTACTTCCAGGATTGAGGGGTAAACCTTACCACCTCCATCACTGGAATATCTACACCTTACTATAGATTTCGGATAAAGCAAATACAAAAATTAAGATTTTATCGCAATGCGGTACAGGCATCGAAGAGTCGATCCTGAGCATGTAACGTAGAAGCTGTCTGGGACGCAGATATGGAACTCATTGCGCCGCCGGGATGGACACATCAAGATGCAAGGTGATTTAGAATCTGTAAGTTCTTCAGAACAGGACAAGAATGACCCCAGGCCGGTGGGCTGGCTCAAGGTGGCGGCCTTAGCTGCGGTCTCTGCCGCGGCCGGGGGGCTGGCGGCGGCATGGTTCTATCGGAAAACGCTTGCGCAAATGCGCGAAGCTGCTGCGAGCAGCCCGGCAGGGGAAGAGGTGGACCGGACTGGATCGGAAAGCAGCGACGAAGCATGAGTGTGGACCGGGATGGCTGCAGCCTTCGCATTCAGTCCTTGGGAAGTGAGCCCTTGAGCAGATGGAAACGGCGGCGCCAGCCATGCGCTGGAGCCGCCGTTGTGGTTTAAATCGCCCGACGGCGGGGATGCCTACTGAACCTCTCCGATGTAGACGCCAAAGGGGCCCAGTTGGATGGCGTTGAGCGATGTGGGATCCTGCGCGCCGGGAGTCTTAAGCAAGGTCTTGACCCCGCTGCCCGAACCGGGCACCGTGAGGTTTACGCTTTGCGGATCGGCCGTGAAGTTGACTGAGACGATCACTGTGGGTGCGCCGGCGGTCTGGCGCATCCAGCTGAGAACCTTGGTGTTGTCGGTGTCGAGCATGACGTTTCCGCCCTGCGCAAAGGCAGAATTGGTCTTTTTGAGTTGGATGAGGGCCTTGTACCAGGTCAGCAGAGAATCCTGCTCGGATTGCTCCGCCTTTACGTTGACGGTGGTGTAGGTGGGCGGCACCGGCAGCCAGGGCTTGGCTGCCGCGGTGGTAAAGCCGGCATTGGGCGCTGCGTCCCACTGCATGGGCGTGCGCTCGCCGTCGCGGCCCTTCTCTTTGGGCCAGCCGGTCAGTCCTACGGGATCCTTGACATCTTCTTTGCGCGTGGGCGGGGTGGTTTTCATCCCGATCTCGTCGCCGTAGTAGAAGAGCGAAGCGCCGCGGCTGGCGAAGAGCATCGTGGAGATGACGCGCTCGATGTCCGTGTTGTGGACGCCGTCGCCGTAGCGCACATCGATACGCGGGTTGTCGTGGTTGTCGAAGACCAGCAGGGGCGTATTGCCGTTGAGCATGGTTTCGGCGTCATTGATGCGGCTGCGGAAGGTCACCACATCCAGCTTGTTGATGAAGCCGATCTGGGTGTCCATGGGTAACTGGAACTCCGGCTTGTCGGGAGTGCCATACTGCTTGGCCAGTTCGGCAACGTTTGGCAGGTAAGTTTCGCCGATGAAGACGCGCGCGCCGGGAAACTTATTGGAGTCAAACTTGTCAGCCGTTGCGCGCATCTCCTGCATCACGGGATGCACGCCCGGCAGGTTGTTGGTACGGGTATCGTTCAGCGCGATGTCCCCATAGGCATTCTTGAATGAGTTGCCGTTCTTGTCTTTAAGGACATCCTCATCGCGCATCTGGGGATCTTCAAACAGCGTGGTGATGGCGTCGAAGCGGAAACCGCCCACGCCGCGCTGGAGCCAGAAGCTGATGATGTTCCGGAATGCCTCGTGGATCTTGGGGTTGTCCCAGTTCACGTCCGGCTGCTGGATATAGAACTTGTGGTAGTAGTATTGGCGCGTCTTGGGATCCCATTCCCAGGCGGAGTGTCCGAAGTCCGACTGCCAGTTATTGGGTGGCTCGCCGGGACTGGTTGCGGTCTCGCCCTTGCCATCGCGCCAAACGTACCAGTCGCGGTAAGGATTGTCGCGCGAGGAACGGGACTCCAGGAACCATTTGTGCTGGTCGGAGGTATGGTTCATCACCATATCCATGATGATGCGGATGTGCCGCTTGTCGGCTGCCGCGACGAGGCGATCAAAGTCGGCCAGGGTGCCATACTGGGGATCGATATTCTCGTAGTCGGAGATGTCGTAGCCGAAATCGACCTGTGGTGAGGGATAGATGGGCGTCAGCCAGATGGCGTCGACGCCGAGTTCTTTCAGATAATCGAGCCGTTCGGTGATGCCGTTCAGGTCCCCGATGCCGTCTCCGTTCGAGTCCTGAAAGCTGCGCGGGTACACCTCGTAGATGACGGCGTTTTTCCACCAGTTCTGTTCCGATGATGCGGCTTGCGACGCCGCGCTTTGCGCCCGTGCGACCGGCAGAGCAGTTGCCAGTGCCAGAGCGAGCGAGCCACCGATGATTCCTTTGGTCCAGTGCATTGCGTTCTCCTCGTCTTGTATCCGTTGCTCATGAATTTGGCAACGGTGTGACGCATGTCAAACTATCACATTTGAAGTGGATTTTTGCAGGCCGGACGCCGATGGAGTCTGGGTGTACCGCGCCGCCGCCGACAAGCTGGATTGACCTATTGCACCTGGGCCACGAGTGTGCCGAAAGGGGCCAGCACGACACGATCGACAGTAGGTGCGGTGGATTGCGATGGAGAGCTGTAAAGCGGAGACAGTAAGGAGCCATGCACCCCCATGCCTGCCAGATGGAAGGAGACCTTTCTTGTCTTCGCGCTCATGTTGAGAGCGACGAGGACGGTCGCGTTTCCAGAACGACGGAGGAAGGCGAAGACGTCGGGATCGTTGTTGTCTACCGCGGTCTGTGAGCCATCGCGCAGAGCGAAATTGGTCTTGCGCAGCGCCAGAAGCCGCTTGTACGTGTTGTAGATCGAGTCGGGATTCTTGCTTTCGGTCTCGACGTTGTACGTTGCGGCGCTGGGCGGGATCGGCAGCCAGGGTTTGACGCCGGGTGTCGTAAATCCAGCGTCGGGGCCTGCATCCCACTGCATCGGGGTGCGCTCGCCATCGCGACCTTTGTCTTTGGGCCAGCCGCGCCTGCCGATCGGATCGTGTACATCCTCGATGCGTGCCGGATCGGTGGTCCTCATGCCCAGTTCCTCGCCATAGTACATCTGCGGGGTGCCGCGGGTGGTCAGTTCCAGCACGGCCATGAGCTTGGCAATCTGATCGTTGTGTACGCCATCGCCGTAGCGGTCCCATTGCCGCCGCTGATCGTGATTGCTGAAGAAGTACTCCGGCTGGCCGTGGGCGTTGTTGTTCTCGATTTCGTTGAACAGCTCACGGAAGCGCGGTGCGGAGAGCTCGTTCACGTCGGCAATCTGAAAGTCCATGGGGAGCTGCACCTCATCCCCATTGCCATACATCCTGGTGAGCGCCTGGACATTCGGTTCGTCGGCTTCAGTCACAAGCACAGGGTCGCCGGGATAGCGATCGACAACCGCTCGAACCTCTTTCAGTACATCATGCACTTCAGGCAGATCGTCGGTGTATTTGTGCTCAATGTTGCGGTCGCCGTAAGCGTTGCGGCCAGGCAGGTAGGGGTCGTCGTGCAGCTTCGGGTCCTCGAAGAGGCGCGAAACCGCGTCAATGCGGAACCCGCCCACGCCGCGCTGCATCCAGAAATCGAGCACGCCATACATCGCTTTGCGGACCTCGGGGTTGTTCCAGTTCAAGTCAGGCTGCTGCACGTAGAAATAGTGGTAGTAGTACTGGCGTGTCTTTTCATCCCATTGCCAGGCCGAGCCTCCGAACCACGACTGCCAGTTGTTGGGCGGCTGGCCCTTGTCGGTTGCCGTTTCACCTTTGCCATCGTGCCAGACGTACCAGTCGCGCTTGGGATTGGTGCGCGAGGAACGGGACTCGATGAACCACGGATTCTGGTCCGATGTGTGGTTAATTACATAATCCATGATCACGCGGATGTTGCGCTTTCGGGCTTCGGCGACAAGGTTGTCGAAGTCCGCCATGGTGCCGTAGATGGGGTCGATGGCCGTGTAGTTGGAGATGTCGTAGCCATAGTCGATGCCCGGCGAGGGATAGATCGGCGTGAGCCAGATGGCATCGATGCCGAGGTCTTGGAGGTAATCGAGCCTCGACGTGATCCCCTTGAGATCGCCGATCCCGTCGCCGTTTGAGTCCTGAAAGCTGCGCGGATAAATCTCGTAGATGACGGCGTGACGCCACCATTCCTGGCCGGTTGTCTGCCTTGAAGCCGTCTCCGCGGCGACGGATGTATTTGCTGCCTGCGCAGGGGCCGATGGGTCCCTGGCGACGAATGCCGCAACCCCAAAGGACAGGGCCAAGGCGCAGCGTTGGATGGTCCTGGTCCAATGCATTGCGTCTCCTCATGTTGTCCCCGCTGCTCGTGAAATTGGCAACGGTGTGACGCAGTCAAACTATCACATCGGGCGAAAGTCATGCGATGACCGATGGAGTCATGCCTGCATCAGGCACGCACCTGCAGGGCTTCACCGCAATGCGCGCGCCATGCGCGGCCGGGCAGAGGCGTTAGCTGTTGGCTTTCTGGGCCACCAGCATCGACTCCAGAATCTGGTCGGAAACATCCTTCACGGCGCCGGGCGAGTGGGCCAGGAACAGCGTGTTGGTCTTGTCGCTCTCCCCGATGGACTTGAGCGTATCAAAGTACTGCGTGACCATCACGAGCTGCATGACCTCTTTCGCCGATGCGCCTTCCACGACTTTTTGGAACTGCTCGATGGAAACCTGAAGTCCTTCAATGATCGCTTTCCTTTGGTTGGCGATGCCCTGTCCCTGCAGCGCCTTGCTCTCGGCTTCCGCCTCGGCCTTCTTCACCACGAGAATCTTGTCGGCCTCGCCGCGTGCGGTGGCGGCCACCTGCTCACGCTGTGCGGCGTTGATGTCATTCATGGCGGACTTTACTTTGGAGTCAGGAATGATGTCGGTGACTAGGACGTTGACGATCTCATAGCCGAAGGTCGCCATGTCGGCGTCAAGTTCCTGTTTGACCGCGGCGGCGATGCTGGACTGTGACGCGAAAACCTCGTCCAGCGTCATGCTGGGCACGTGGCCCAGGATCACCTGCTCGACATACGACTTGATCTGCGCCACCGGGTCAGAGAGTTTGTAGAAGGCGTCAAAGACCTTTTCCGGACGAACGCGGTTCTGCACTGAGATCGGAATAGTAACGAAGACGTTGTCTCTGGTCTTGGTCTCCATGGTGAGCGCAATCTGATTGACGCGAAGGCTGACAAGGCCGGCAACGGAATCAAAGTAAGGCGCCTTCCAGTTCAGGCCGGCCTCGGCCACGCGCAGAAACCTGCCGAAGCGGGTGATGATGGCAACCTGCGCGGTGTTCACGGTAAAGAAGCTGCCCAGCGCGAGCGACAGAACTATGAGAGCGGCAATCGCCAGCAGAATGAGAAGTAGCGTATCCATAGAAGTCCCCTGCTTTTCGAAATGGAGTTACCTGCGCATTGTAGCGGAGGGGAGTGTGTGCAGAGTTACAAAGTGAGTTAGGTCGGGCACATACGTTACCTGGCAGGCGTTGGCTGCGGCCCTGGAGCGTCAGGGCGCTCAGGGGAGGTCGTCTTGAGGCGGTTCAGGTCGACGCCGAAGTCCGGGCTCTGGCGCGTGCCGCTGATGTGGATGGGAATGGACGCACCCGCGCCGTCTTTCCTGAAAAAACGGTCGGCCGGCTTGAGCAGTATGCCCTTCCATCCGCCGACCATCTGCGAAACGGTTGCCTGCGTCCTTGCTACACCCACGAAGTTCAACTCCCCGCCGTCGAGTGTGTATGTGCCCTTGAGCGCAATGACGGCTCCCGGCACGGTGTAGGCGAGATCGGGCAGGGTGAGGACACCGCCGGCAAGGTTGAAGCGGCCCTCCATCTGTGATTGAACCGCGACCTGTGTTGTGGATTTCAGTTCGCCGGGCCTGCCCTGCCCGCGCAGGCTCAGCTCTTGAATGCGATGCTGCACGGACTCGCTGGTGAATGCAACTTTGTCGAGCGCAAACTGGCCCTGCAGCTCTATGCGCTGATGGACGGGCATGGGACCGGGCGCGATGTGAAGATGCGTCTCCAGTTGCAGATCGCCCGTGAGCAGCGGTATGCCGGAGTGGCTGGTGAGTCGCAGAAAGTCCTCAATGCGGCCACGATCCACGTTGACCGCGAGTGCGATCTCATGCCCCTTGCCGCGCGGCCGGCCCTGGTCATCGCCGACGAGGACACGGACGATTTGCCCCTTCGCCGTGAAGTGCGAACTGCCCAGGGTGGCATCCACGGCGTCCAGCCAGGTGTCTCCGGTAGTGCCGTCCACACGCGCCTTGAACCGCGTGTGCAGCGGAAGCACGGTTCCGAAGGGCGAGAGGCGGAAATCGGGCGTCTCGGTCTCGCCCTCCACCGCAATCTGGCGCAACGTGCCCTGGTAGCGGCCAGTGGACGCGAGGATTCCTGCCACGCCTTTGAACGTGGCAAGGTCTGCGTGATCAAAACGATAGTCGCCGGCAACCGGGGTCTCGCCGGGGTCGGCAACCTGCCACGGCCCCAGACTTCCTGTAGCGTGGATCTGGCCGCGCGGACGCGGATTGGTGAGGTCGGCGGTAAAGTGTACGACGCCGCTCTGATCGAATCCGGTGACCTGGATGTAGGAGATGGCAAAGTCCAGTGGGAGCTTGCTGGTCGCCACTTGCAGATGGGCTGCCGTGCAAACCACCTGATCGATGTGGAAGGCCATGAGCGGCGCACCTAGAGCGGGCTCAGCCGCGCCGGCCTGTACCGCGGTGCCTGGGGTCGCGGGGTTGGGTGCCGGATGCTGGAGATCCGAGCGCCGCGGCAGGCGCACATCCAGGCCCGTGAGCCGCACCTGGGGAATGTGAATCGGCATGCCGCGCCGGTAGCGCAGCGGCGCATGGAAATTGAACTCATCGAGCCGGATCAGCGGCGCACCCGGCGGCGCCGCTACTGCCAGGCCCGCGCTTGCCACCTGTTCCGGCGGCCAGATGCGCAATCCGCGGCCCTGTGCCCAAACACCCCACTCCCCGTGCTGCCCCACGCGCAAGCCAAGGTGAAAGCTGTCCAACTCCACGCGGGCGTGAAAGCGCGCCTCAAGCGTCGCGATAATCCGAGCGTGCAGATACGGCTCAACCCGACGCGCCAGCACGCCAAGCGTCACGGCCAGCGCAGCCAGAGCCGCAAGCACGCCGGTTCCAACCCAGAGGAGCCAGCGGTTTCTGCGCCAGAAGGTTTTCCGCGGCTGGGTCACACGCTCCCCTTCGTTTGCCTCTATTGTCGCAGCAACGCGCCGCAGGCAGTGAGCCGAAATGATCCATTTCAGAGTTAGAAGGTGAATGCCGTAAACTTGCTTCCACCCATGCAAGCGCACATAGAACATCTCGTAAAGTTGCAGGAAGTGGATTTGGAGAGAGCGCGACTGCTTCAGGTCCAGCGCGCGTTGCCAGGGGAGATTGCCACCGCAGACGCGGCCCTGGCTGCGAGCCAGGTCAGGGTTGCCGAGGCCTCAGACGGCCTGGCGCGAGAAGAGTCGCTGCGCACACGGCTGGATCGCGAGGTGCAAAACCATCGCCAGAAGGCCGCGCGGTATCGCGCGCAGCAGGACGCGGTGACCACTCCGGCACAGGCTGAAGCGATTGAGCATGAAGTGCGCTTTGCCGAGACCGAAATCCAGCGTTTGGAAGATGAGGAGTTTGCCAGCCTGGAGCGCACCGAGATCTATGAGGCGGCGCTGGCTGCGGCGCGCGCCCAGGTGGAGGAAAGTGCCATCACGCTCGAAAAGACCCGGCAGCGGATTGCCCTGAGCCAAACGGAACTGACGCAGCAGCAGGCCGACCTGGAGGTCCAGCGCGCAGCCCTGCGACAGGGGATTGAGCCGGAGTGGCTGACACGGTTTGATCGTCTGGCAGCCAGCCGCGGCACCGGCATCGCTCGCGTGGACAATCAGCAATGCACAGGCTGCCGCATGGGCGTGCGGCCGCAGGTATGGAACCAACTGCGTGAGGGCGAACTGCTGCCCTGTGACAGTTGCGGACGATTGCTCTACTGGGATCCGGCCATGGCGCCTGCGCCTAAAGCACCGCAACCTGAGAGCGCCACCAGTGATGGCCGTGCCGTGCGCAAGCCGAGGCAGGCCGGGATATAGGGAAATGAAGCGCGTCTGCGTGGATATGGACGAGGTGATCGCCGATACGCTCTCTGAGCATCTGCGCCGCTATAACATGGCGTTTGATGAGGACGTGACGCCCGACGATCTCGCCGGCAAAGGCCTGTGGGAGGTGGCGCCGATTGACCGTCAGGCGCAGTTGCGGGCCTTTCTGGATGCCGAGGATTTCTTCGAGGATCTGCCGCTGATGCCGGACGCGCAGCGGGTTCTGAAGGATATGAGCGCGCGTTTTGAGATCTTCATTGCATCTCAGGCGATGATGGTTCCCAACTCGCTCGGCCCCAAATATCGCTGGCTGCAGAGGCATTTTCCCTTCATCCCGCCCACGCACTACGTCTTCTGCGGGCACAAAAGCATTCTGCGGGCCGACTATCTGATCGACGACTTACCGCGCAACCTGCAACGGTTCGAGGGCTACGGCCTGCTCTACACCGCGCCGCACAACCTTGCGGCGACGGGCTTTATTCGCGTGGACAACTGGCGGGAAGTCGAAGAATACTTTGCCGGGCAGCCGACGTCTTGATGGCAGAGCGGGAAGCCGATCCCGCTATCGGCTTCCCGTGGTTGCGCTGTGGACCTGGCCGGGCAGAAAGCGACTCTGCGGCTGGCGGACAAGAGTCACGGGCTGTGCCGGTGGCGGCTGATGCATGGTGACGATCAATGCATCGGTCGGCTTTTTGCCGGAGCACGCGTAGGAGTGGGGCGTGCTGGCGTCAAAATAGACGGCATCGCCCGCCTCGAGCGTGCAATGCTGTTCGCCGTGTCGGAGGTCCAGCCCGCCATCCAGGACGTAGAGAAACTCGTAGCCGGGGTGCATGTGGGCGCGAGACTCCTGGCCCTTTTCGAGCGGAATGAACTGGGCAAAGTAGGGGTCCATGTGGCGGTCCGGTACCATATAGCCCAGGCTCTCGAAAAAGTAGGTGGGCTGCTCGACGCCGGTCTGCGGCAGGCGGACACGCTCCTTGCGGCGGTGCACGCGGAACATCGACTGCGGTTCGCTCTCAAAGAAGTAGGAGAGATCCTTGGAGAAAACCATGGCGATGCGGGCCAGATTGCGCAAGGTAGGCACAACGCGTCCGGTCTCAAGCTGCGAAAGGAAGCTGGCCGAAAGGCCGGTGTGCTTGCCCAGCTCGACGAGGCCCATGGACTTCTTCAGCCGAAGCCGCTTGATCCGTTCGCCTATATGCTTTTCAGCAATGAAGCGTTCCGTCGTTTCTGTGTCGACCTGCGACTTCTGGGTCTCTTCGTTGCGAATGCTTGCGATGTCTGCCATATGCGTCCTCCCTGCAGGTCGCGCAATCTTTGGATGTTGCCCACGTCAAAAAAGATTCCGATTGAGTAAAATCGAGCTTTGCGCGGCAGCGAGGATTGAGTTCACTGAAAGGAAAGAGAAATCCATCCTGTGAATATGAAGATGACGAAATGGGGGGGGCGGGTTGCATTCAGCGGCGCTTCCGGGATGCTGGGCCGCGCGCTGATGCGCGGAGTTTCGGCCCGCGGGGCACCCATTCTGCAGCTGGTGCGGCGCGCGCAGGCCGGGCCGGATGAGCTGCAGTGGAGCCCCGGAGCGGAGCCTGCCCTGGCCGATCGCGCGCCTATCGAAGGGCTGTTCGCAGCCGTGCATTTCTCCGGGGCCAACGTTGCCGCGCACCGGTGGACCGCTGCTTACCGGCGGGAGATGACCGAGAGCCGCGTAGGGAGCACAGCGACCCTGGCCAGGGTGCTGGCTGGCCTGCAAAAGCCGCCACAAGTTCTGCTGGCGGCCTCGGCTATAGGAATTTATGGGGATCGCGGCGAAGACTACCTGGACGAGCGCTCCCCGGCAGGCAGCGGATTTCTTGCCGAGCTTTGCCGGCAGTGGGAAGCAGCGGCCGCGCCGGCAGTCGAGGCCGGGATTCGGGTCGTGCATCTGCGCTTCGGAGTGGTGCTCGCGCCCGGTGCGGGTGCTCTGGGGAAGATGCTGCCGGTCTTTCGGCTTGGACTGGGTGGGCGGCTGGGCAGCGGCAGGCAGTGGATGAGCTGGATCAGCCTGGAGGACGCGGTCAATGCAATGATCTTTGCATTGGAGACGCCCGACCTGAGCGGCCCTGTGAACCTGACGGCGTCGAGTCCGGTGACCAACGCGGAGTTTACGCGTGTGCTTGCCACGCGTCTGAACCGGCCCGCGCTCTTGCCTGTGCCCGCCTTTGCTCTGCGCCTGGCCTTCGGACAGATGGCCGACGAAACAATGCTTTCGAGCGCCAGGGTCTTTCCGGGAAGACTGACCGCCGCGGACTTTCTGTTTCGGCACCCAGTGCTGCCGGACGCTCTGACAGCCGCGTTGGGCTGAGGGCGGACGCGCGGCAGAAGGATTGTGCTGCCGCGCGGGTGTTGCTAGGGCCTGCTCACACTACCAGGGCGGTGGCGCCGGGAGCCAATTTATTCGATTTCAAGGAGTGAGGAATGACGCATACCGGGTGTCTGCTAGCGACGATCGACGCAGAAATCGGGAAAATTGGTCCCGGCCCTTCGGGTTGCAATCAAAAATGGGGCCATACTTCATTCCCGCCCTCGACGGTGGACCCGCCACAGCCTTCGGGCTCGGCTTCGTCTGGCCCCATTTTCGCTTGCAACGCCATCCGCCCTGGTAGTGTGAACAGACCCTAGAGAATTGCACGAGGGGTCTGC
>JAJZGF010000190.1 GCA_021805025.1 Acidobacteriota bacterium | reverse complement strand
GCGCACGTTGGCGTCGTGGGAATTGTCTTTCTCGTCGGCGTCGTAAAAGCTGAGCGCCGACACCGCAGTTCGCAGCACTTCCATGGGTGTGGCCGAAGCAGGAAAGCTGCGCAGCATATCGATGATGCGCTGGTCCAGCTCGCGGGCCAGCGCCAGCTGCGCCTGGAACTCGCGAAGCGCCAGCGGATTGGGCAGGTGACCATTCCAGAGCAGGTACGTTGTTTCCTCAAAGGTTGAGTTGACGGCCAGTTCGTGAATATCAATGCCACGATAAGCGAGTACGCCGGCTTCCCCATCGATCCAACAGATCCCCGAGTTGGCGGCAACGATACCTTCCAGACCCTTTCCAGCGACAGCGGTGGACATAGTGATTGAATCTCCCCATGCGGTTGCATTCCTGCGATTCTGGCCTAATCGCCAGCCCCGGCACGGCGTCCGGCGCGCAAAAGTGCAGTAATGCTCTTTATAACGTAGCGATTCGATGGTTGTCACATCGGACCACCCGCGATTCGCGACCATCTTTGGTGACGCAGGGGGGGGCGAAAAGGATTTTCGCTATGGGCGGGGCCAACTCGCGTATTCTGGAGAATCCCCCGGAGCTGACGCCGCCGGGTGAAGGCCAAAGTGCATCCGGCCAATCGGGATCGGTGAACAAAAGGGGCGCTGGCAGCGTCTAAGCAGCACAGAAAGTGCCACAGCAGGCAATTTGGCAGGGTGATGGAACCCTTACAAAAGGATGACAAAGCATGAGTGATGAAATCGAAAATGCTCCCCGAACCTATTCCGGAGCGCTGCTGGCTGTCATTGCCATCGCGCTTCTGGGCGCAGTTGGCGGTCTGATATGGACCTACACGCTGAGCAGCCGGTTGGCGCATCAGGACGCGGCGCTGGCCGATACCGCGCAGCAGACCAAGAGCCTGGCTGCTCAGTTGCGCGAGACCAATGCCAGGCTGACTGTAGCCACCGATGAGCTGGGCAAGTCGCTCGGGCTGACGCAGAAGCAGTTGGACGCCCGCGCGCAGCAGCTCATCCAGCGCGAACAGGCTGACAACCAGCGGCTGGAGAGCGCACAGAAGCAGACAGCGCAGCAGGTCAGCGCGGTGTCCAGCGAAGTGTCCAACGTGAAAACGGATGTGGGCGGCGTGAAGACCGACGTGGCCAAGACGCAGACTGACCTGGCCAACACCAACTCCCTGTTGCAGTCGATGAAGGGGGACATGGGGCAGCAGAGCGGCCTGATCGCCCGCAACGCGCAGGAGTTGGAGGTGCTGAAACATAAGGGCGACCGCAACTACTACGAGTTCACGCTGACCCGGAATCAGCGCAAGCCGGTGGGCACGGTGAGCCTGGAGTTGAAGAAGACCGACACCAAAAGAAATCGCTTCACGCTCGATGTCTATGCCGACGACAAGCGCTATGAGAAGAAAGACCGCAACGTAAATGAGCCGCTACAGTTTTACAGCGGTAAGGATCCGGGTCTTTACGAGATTGTCGTGAACTCAATCAACTCAAAGAATCAGGTCGCCGGTTATCTGTCGACGCCGAAGAACGCGCCGGCACCGGTCAGCGCTCAGTAATCGGAACCTGTGGGGTGAGCGTGAGGACTGGCTGATAGCGAAAGCCGAAGGCAAAGTTCAGCCCCTTGCGCGCATCCCACTCGGCCTTGGACAGCCGGAACGAAGAGACAAACGTCCCTTCAACGGTCTGACCGGGATCCAGGGTCGTTTCCAGCGCAAGCGGTGTAGCCTTCCACGGCGCAAGATCAGGGTAGGCCAGGAAGACGCGCTGGTAGTCTGTCGCGCTGGCGGCGTAGCTGGAGTGGATTCCGTCTGCGAGCGTGGCGTTGGTGAGGATCTGGTAGAGAAACAGCGGCTGCTTGCTCTGGTTGTGCAGGCGCACGTGCGCAAAGACCAGCACCTGGTCAAAGCTCTCCTTGGGAATCGGCGCACCGCTGGCGTCGAACCCTGAACTCTCCGTGTGCATCGGGTGCGCCCAGATGTCGAGAATCTCGCCCGTGGACGCGGGGGGCTTTTCCCCGGCAATCACATAAATGACGATGGCCAGGGTGACGACGATGGTGGCCGCCACACTGGCCCAGATGACGTGGCTTGTGCCTCGCGTGAAAGACTCGCCGCGTGCGGCATCGTCTATCTGGTCGGGTGATTCCTGGTGGATGAGACTCATGGCGCCCTTATCTTAGCTCCAGAGATGGGCTGAGGGCCATGTCTGTCTTCAGCTCTTTGCCTGGTTATGCGCCGGTTTGCACCGCTATCGCGGCATTCTCGCGCGCAGCCCGCTCTCTTTTTTGAGAACTACCGCGGCCTCAGGGCCCCCAGGAATTCTTGAGCTCCCAACGTGTTGAGCACGTCCTCAGGCCCCAGCCAGGCCCGGCGCAACTGGCGCAGGCCGTATTCCATCTTCGCCAGGTGGCGGGTGTCGTGGGCGTCTGTGTTGATTGCGATGCGGCAGCCCAGTTCCTTGGCGAGGCGCAGGTCGCGATCGCAGAGGTCAAGGCGTTCCGGGGCCGCGTTATGCTCGACCGCCACGCCCAGTTCGGCGGCCCGGCGCAGGACGGCGCCCAGATCAAGCGCGAACGGTTCGCGGCGTAGCAGCAAACGACCCGTGGGATGGCCCAGAATGCGCGTAAAGGGGTTTTCAAGAGCGCGCAGTACACGCGCGGTCATCTCTTCGCGCGGTTGCTCAAAGCGGGTGTGGACGCTGGCGATGACCACGTCCATTTGTGCCAGGACGTCATCGTCCAGGTCGAGAGCGCCGTCGGCCAGAATGTCCACCTCGATGCCGGTGAAGACGCGGATGCGACCCTCCATCTGCCGGTCCACCTCGCGGATGCGGCGGATGTGCTCGAGGGCGCGCTTCTCGTCGAGTCCGTTGGTCATGGCCAGGTTCTTCGAGTGGTCCGTGATGGCGATGTACCGGTAGCCGCGGGCAAGGGCAGCGTCAGCCATTTCAAGGATGCTGTTGCGGCCGTCGGTTGCGGTGGTGTGCATGTGCACATCGCCTTTGATGTCGGCCAGATCGATCAGCCGGGGCAGGGCGTGGCGGGCTGCGGCTTCGATTTCGCCCAGGTTTTCGCGCAACTCGGGCGGCATCCAGTCCATGCCGAGAGCGGTGTAGATCTGCTCTTCCGTGGCCGCGGCCACCACCGAGTCATCGTCGAGGCGCGCAAGGGACCACTCGCTGAGCGTGTATCCCATTTTGAGGGCCCGCTGGCGCAAAGCGACGTTGTGGGCCTTGGAGCCGGTGAAGTATTGCAGCGCGGCTCCATAGCTGGCAGAGGGCAGCAGGCGCACATCCACCTGCATGCCGCTGGCCAGGTGGAAGCTGACCTTATTCTCGCCTTTGGCGATGATGTCGTGGATGCCGGGAAATGCGGCAACGTACTCGACGGCGGCATGGGTGTGCTCGGGCTGACAGGCGGGGCCGGTGACCAGCAGGTCAAGGTCGCCGGCGGTTTCGCGGCCGCGGCGGAGCGAGCCGGCAGGCGTGACGCGCTCGATACCGGGGAAGGCGAGCAGATAAGCGGAGATGCGCTGCGCGGCCTCTTCGGCGTCGTCGATGCGAAAGCGGCCCGAGCTGCGGCGGTAGTCCTCAATGCCTTTGCGCAGCTTTTCAATCTGTTTGGCGCCCATGCGGGGAAGGCCCGCAAGGCGGCCATCTTCGATGGCTTCGGCTAGCTGGTCCACGCTTGCAACCTGGGCGGAACTCCAGAGCTGGGCAACCGTCTTGGGGCCCATGCCCGGCAGTTTGAGCAGGTCGAGGATGGCGGAGCCGTATTTGGCGAGGAGTTCATCGCGCAGCGGCAGAGAACCTGTAGCCGCAATGGATTGCAGGTTGGCGGCCATGCCTTTGCCGATGCCGGGAATCTCAAGCAGGAGGGCGGTGTCGCCGGCGGCTTCGGTCACGTCCACCGTGGTCTGCTCAAGGGACTCCGCCGCCCGGCGGTAGCTCCGGATACGAAAGCTGTCGCCCCCGTCGATCTCCAGCAGATCGGCCGTCTCGGCCAGCAGGCGGGCCATGGCGGAGTTGTCCATGCATTGAGTATCTTCGAGAGGGGCAGGAAATAACAGGCCCGTGATTTACGCCTGCGAAGCGGAAGCCGGTCTTCCGGCGATCCCTGCGCCCGGACACCGCACGCGGCTATGCCAGCGCAGGCAGCGCAGTTTGAAACGCCAGACCCTACGCGCATCGCCGTTCTCAGTGCTTTTGCGCTGACTCTGTGCAGATTCGAGACTTTTACGCTGCGGTATGGGCGGCGTCGCGATGGCGAGTGACCGAGTCTGCCTGCGGGCCCTTCTGGCCCTGGACAATATCGAACTCAACATCATCGCCCTCTTTGAGCGTTTTGTAGCCGTCCAATTGGATCGCCGAGTAGTGAACAAATACGTCCGGTCCGTCTTCACGCCCGATGAATCCATAGCCCTTGGCGTTGTTGAACCACTTCACTTTGCCCTTGTACTGAGCCACAGGGTTCTGCCTTTCTTGCATCATATGGGGTTTGCGGCAGGCTACACTCCAACTGACGCCGACCGCTGTTAGCTATGACGACAGAAATGCCCGAAAGGTTGATTCAAACAAAAAAGGAAAAACTGGAAAAATGAGACGAGCCGGTCCGTGGCTGGTCCGGCTCGTGTGCAAGGCGTTGAATTGATTTGTGTAAAGGGTTAAACGCTGACGAGGGGGTCTCTTGCCGCGATTACTTCTTCCCCTTTTTTGCCAATCGCCGCGCGTACAGCAGGATGCTGGTGAGAGTTTTGCCATCGAGGATCGCGCCCTTGTCGATCATTTTCAAAGCCTCAGAGAGCTTTACCAGTCGCAGCTCGATCTCCTCGTCCTCTTCCGGGTGCGCGTCGCCTGAGATAAGGCCTTCCGCCAGGAAGACCATCATGGATTCACCGAGAAAGCCGGGGCTGGCGTAGTACTCGACCAGCGGCTTCCATCTTTTTGCGCGGTATCCGGTTTCCTCTTCGAGTTCGCGTTGCGCGCCGGCCAGCGGCTCCTCGCCTTCGTCGAGCTTGCCGGCGGGCAGCTCCCACAGGAACTGATTGGCGGCATGGCGGTACTGGCGCTCCACGACGACCCAGGGATCCTTCTTGCTTTTGGAGTGGTCCAGCGCAAGGATTACGACCGAACCGTTGTGGCGAATCACGTCACGCTCGCTCCGTTTGCCGCCCGGCTCGATGAGCGTGTCGTGTTGCACGCGGAAGAGCGGTCCCTTGTAGGTGACGACGGAACTGAGAATCTGTGCGCTCCCGGGCGCGGCGGAGGGTTTGGTTTTAGCGGGGCTGGCCTTGTTCCCTTTGCTTTTCCTTTTACGGGTGACTTTCTCGTTCTTCTGCTTCTTGGGCATCCGGTGGCTCTCTCCTCGGCGCGATATTCGAGCGCGGTCAACCAAAGTATACGCACTGGCGCGGGCGGGTCGGGGAGTTCTGCATCGCGGCGGCCCGGCGTGGCATCCTGTAATGAGTCACATGCCACCTGAGCCAGCCCGGGCAGGAATCCCCATGGGGCGCGTGAACCGGAAGTGAACCCGTTGTCGATTGCCGACTGTCATGCCACGACTGTTGTGCCGGGACTGAGCCGGCTCTTCCTGGACTACTGCGCCGGAGCCGCGGAGGCGCGACCGTTTTACGCGTCGCTGCCGCCCGATACGGGATGGCAGAATCGTCCTCCGGTGCCTGCGCACTGGCCGCAGATGACGGCTCTGCTGGCGGGGCAGAACCCCGGCGATGCAACTGCAGCAGCGCTGGAGGCATTGCGCGGCGGCGCCGGTGTGGTGGTTACAGGCCAGCAGGTGGGGCTGTTCGGCGGGCCGTTGTTTACGCCCTTCAAAGCGGCAACAGCGCTGGCCCGCGCGCGACAGGCCACGGCGGCAGGCAAGCCGCATGTAGCTGTCTTCTGGCTGGCGACTGAAGATCATGATTTCGCCGAGATCGACCATGTGAGTTTTCCTGCACGGCGCGCGCTGCGCAAGCTGGCGTATGCGGATGCGCCCGTGACGCCCGTACCGGTGGGCGGCGTGCTGCTGGATCAGTCGATTGCGCCGCTGGTGGAACAGGCGTGGGAGCTGCTGGGCTACTCCGATGCGATGGAGGCGCTGGCTGCGGCCTACCAGCCGGGCAGGAGCTTTGCGCAGGCTTTCGCTGAGTTTTATGCAAGGGTGTTTGCCGCGCAGGGGCTCCTTGTGTTGGATGCGGGCGGGCGCGAGGCGCACCGGTTGGGTGCGCCGGTGCTGCGCGCCGCTCTGGAGAGGGCCGACGAGCTGCACGCTGCGCTGCTGGAGCGAAAGGCCGCGCTGGAGGCTGCCGGATATCATGCGCAGGTTGCGGTGGGCGCGCAAGCGGGCCTGCTGTTCCTGATCGACGAGAAGACGGGCGCGCGCGTGGCTCTGAAGCGGTTGGCGCCGAGCGTCCAGGAGCCGCAGGGAGTGTGGCAGGCAGGGCGCAAGACTTACCACACGGCCGATCTGGTGGGAATTCTTG
>JAJZGF010000004.1 GCA_021805025.1 Acidobacteriota bacterium | reverse complement strand
AGCCCGGTGCAGCTCACGAGGCTTGCGGGCCGGCAGCAGCAGCCCCATGGTGATGAACCCCGCTGGCACAAGGTACGCCAGGGACCCCAGCACCCACATCACCACCGCGCCGAGCACCTGATCCGGCACCGGCTGAATTTGGAACGGGTTGGGGTGCTGGACGTAGAAGGCATAAACCGGCCGGTTGCAGAAGGCCAGAAACGCCGAAAGGCCCGTGTTCACAAAGTCCGCCGTGATCAGGTAGAGCAACATACTCCAGCGGTAAGGGTTCTGCCTTGCAGGCCATGGCTGGAGGATGCACCACCAGAACAGCATCGCTCCGATGAGGAAGCACAGGTGCTCCACGTCGTGCCAGCCCTCGTTCTCCAGCGCAAAGTCATAGGCGCCGGGCACATGCCAGGCCAGCAGGGTTACATTCATTGCCAGCCACGCCGCCGGCGGATACACCAGCCCATGCACCAGCTTGCGCAGCGGCCTGAACCGCAGCAGCGGCCCCGCAACGCCCACGCGAAGAAACCGCGGAAGCCCACGCAGCAGCGGCACCACCGGCTGGCCCAGCAGCACCAGCGGCGGCACCACCATCATCAGGATCAGGTGCTCCACCATGTGCGCGCTCAGCAGCACATCGGCAAATGCGTCCAGCGGCGAGCCGATGGAGATCCACAAGCTCGCCATCCCCGCCATGAAAAACAGAAGCTTCGTTGAGTCGAACTGTTCCGGCCGCGTCTTGCGCAATGCAAGCCAGCCGCGCAGGTAGAGCGCGGCAGTTACCAGGGTGGCAACCGTGAGCCAGACTGGCAGTTCCCAGTCCTCCATCACGACTTGCATGGGGGTTGTCATGGCCCTATCGCGTTGCCGCGTCGCCCTGTTCCGCAGGCAGAGGCTCGGGGCTGCCCGTCGTCAATTGGCGCGAGGAGTCTACCGCCGGCTGCAGATTCTTGCCGCGCAGGGTCATCAGAAAGCTCACCAGCGCGCGTGTCTCCGCGGGGTTCAGCGCATTTCCATAAGCCGGCATATTCCCGCCGCCCTGCAGCACCTGGCGAATCATCTGGTCCTCGGTCATCCGCGCGGCAATGTTATCCAGTGCCGGCCCGCGCATACCGCCCGCTCCGCCCAGTGCGTGGCAGTTGCGGCACTGTTTGTTCTGCAGCACCAGCGCGCCCTCCCGTTCCAGCGGCGAGCGGTCCTGCAGATACTTGGTCGGAATCGTGTCTGCTGACCACGCTTCCATGATCGGGCTCCATGGCGTATATGTGCCCAGCCGCGTAAAGGTGCCCAGCGTCACCGCGATCACCGCCACCATCAGCACCGCTACCGGCCTGCGCGACCAATGCTTCTCGCCCTCGCCCGCCACCAGTGGCAGCAGTAGCATTCCGCCAATCACCACAATCGGTGCGATGAAGATGAACGGCGTCTCCAGGCTCGGCGGCAGATACGCAAGCACCGCATAGATCCACAGAAACGCGAAGTCCGGCTTCGGTGCGGTTTGAATGATCGTCGGATCCGGCTGGCCCGTCGGCCCGATCGGCCCCAGCAGCAACGCACATGCCATGACCGAAAGAAGAATCGCGGCAGCGAAGACAGCGTCTTTCCACGCCGCATCGGGGACAAAGGGAATCCCGTTTTTCGCAGTCTCCTCATGGTACTCGTGCGCATAGCTGGCTTTGCTCACGATTCGTCCCGGCATCGGCCACTCATTGATGCCAAGTCGCAGCACCATCCACACGTGCAGTCCCACCAGGACCAGCAGAATTCCAGGAATGACAAAGACGTGCAGCGCAAAGAAGCGTGCCAGGGTTGGCCCGCCAATGATCGGACCGCCCAGCATCAGGCCCACCAGCGGACCGCCAATCAGCGGAAACCGGCTCACGATGGAGGCGCCGATGCCAAGGCCCCAGTATGCATCCTGATCGAAGCGCAGCACCTGGCCGGTAAAGGCCATGCCCAGGGTCAGCAGCAGCAGAAACACGCCGATGATCCAGGTGAGCTCGCGCGGAAACTTGTAGGCGCCGAACAGGAACACCTGCACCAGGTGGATCAGCACGATGGCGATCATAAAGTCCGATCCCCACCCGTGCATGGCCCGCAAAAACCAGCCCAGCGTCACATCGTGATTCAGAAACTGCAGGCTGCTCCACGCCTCGCCTGCTGAGGGTGTGTAGACGAGCGCCAGTAGAATGCCCGTCATCACCTGCAGCACCAGCAGCACCGTGGCGGCGCTGCCGAAGACATACCACCAGCTCGCGCTGCGCTCCGGCGTGGGATGCTGCGCGGCCTCGGTCAGCGGTCTGGCCAGTCCAAGGCGGCTGTCAAACCACTCAAACACCTTCAATGCGGGTCTCTTCCGTTGATTCGGGTTGTCCATTACGACGACCTCGCTGGATTCGCATCATCAGCCGCTGCGTCCTGCGGCGCAATCTGGATCAGTGGCTTCTTCTTAGCGCAGGCCTCAGTGGCCAGCGTGGGCAGCGAGCCCGCCTCAATCAGCAGGTGATTGCCCGCAACCGTGTATTGATACTCAAAAAGCCCGCGCTCCGGCGGTCCCGAGGCCCGCGCGCCGTCTTCGTAATACGCCCCGCCATGGCAGGGGCAAAGGAAGAGCTTCGATTGCGGAAACCAGCGCACCGGGCAGCCAAGGTGAGCGCAGTTGATCGCGAACACCTGAAATTTCCTGCCCTCGATATGCCGCACCCAGCAGGCCGCATTTCCCGTCGCACCGTCTGAGGCCATTGTCACCGGATTGCGATAGTCCACCAGCCGCGTTTCGCCCTCGGGAAAATCGGCAATCGGTCCAAGCGAAACCCACGCGTTGTAGCTCGCATTCTTCTTGAGCGCCGGGCCAAGCACGTAGCCCAGAATGGGCACTGCCAGCACCGCACCAACGGCGCCGTTCAAGGCAAGCGACAGTTTGAAAAGAAATGCGCGCCGGCTGTGCGCAGCAGCCCTGGCTACCGTCGTGGCCGCATCCGGAGCAGTTCCTTCCGGCTGCGCGGCAGCGCCGTGCTCGTGTGCTCTGGTCATCTTGCCTCCTTGCCCGCTGCGGCATGGGCGCTGTCCGTCGCGGGGTTATTGTTCGGCCGGGTCTGCATAGGCTCGCCGGCTGCTTGATCGCGATGCTCCGCAAGCCAGGCAATCAGGTCATCCGCATCCTGGGATGTCAGCGCGCGTGGCGCCGGGCTCGTGATGTAAGAGCGCCAGTCCGGAACGTTTTCATCGGGCCGTCCGCCCAGAATCAGGCTGCGCAGACCCTGGTCGCTCACCAGCGCCAGATACGAGCGGTCCACAATCGTGTCCGGGGATGCGCCTTGCGGCAACCGCTGCCCGTTCACCGCCTTCACGCCCGTTCCATCCGCTCCGTGGCAGCGCGCGCAGGCCTCCACAAACACCTTCTGGCCCTGGGCCGCGTTGCCGGCGGTCTTGTCTGCATAGGGCGGCAACTCCACGCCGGCAAACTGCACGGGACGGCCCCAGTCCCGGTACATCCCCTGTACAAGAGATTCAATCTGCGCATCCGTCAACATGCCGCCCGCGCTCCGTGCAAAGGCCGGCATCAGCGTTCCGCGCACGCCGTTGGCCGTGGCCGCGCGCAGGTTTGTCTCCCCTGCAATCGCGAGATACGCAGGGTTGTTCAGCGCCAGCGCCGCACCGTCGCGCCCGTTTTCTCCATGGCACCCCGCGCAGTTGTTTGCATAGAGCGTTGGGAAATCCAATACCTGATCGGGCCGCACAACTTCCGGCCCCGGCTTGGGATAGCCGGGCATGCGGCTGCACCCCGTCGAGCCGAGCGCGAGGGCGCACAGCGCCAGTGCCTGCAATGCGTAGGAGCCGCCCCTCATTGCTGTCCATCCTTCCCGCCGTCTTGTTCGTCCTGTTCGCGGAGGCCGCCGTGGATTCCGGCGCGCAAGGCAAAGGGCAATGCCTGGAACTGCCTGGTTCGCACTCTGGCCTGCAGGTTCACCACAAAGCCCGCGACCAATCCGAAGGCAATCTGCGACGGAATGAACCAGAACCAGTCGATGCGCTCATTCAGAATCGGACTCACCACGTTCAGCGCGGATGCCAGCAGGCCGGTCCAAAGCAGCGGCGCCAGAAAGCCCGCCGTCAAAATCGGCCACCGCGGAAACATCGGCAGCATCGCCCCATACAGCGAGCCGACCAGCAGGGAAGTCACCGCATGAATCGCAAGCGCGGCCAACAGACCTTCCATATGAAACTGCGCCAGGAACGCGTTGCTCTCATGCGCCCAGCTTACAAACCCGCCCGCCGCCATCAGGTTCATGGCATACCACAGGCTGTGAAACTTCAGCACGCTGAACAACGTCGCCGGCACAATCATTGCGATGCCCCCGGCAATGCCGCCCTTCAACCCCGTCGTAAACCGGAAGGTCTCCACCGGCACCATCTTGCGATGGATCGGGTTCACCGGCAGCTTTGCAATGGACTTGCGGGAACTCGCCGGGACAATTGCATCTGCCCTTACCGGCACCATCTCGTGCGCTTCTTCAGGCAGCACGGCGCGGAACCACTTGTAGCTCGCCGCGACAGTCAGAATCAGGCCCAGCACGCTCACCGCAACATTCGTCACCATCCCGGTGAGAATCAGCGCGATCCCAAGTGCCAGCACCATGGGCCATGCCGTCGGCTCCGGCATATGCACAGCTTCGTGACCGGCCTCACTCTTGTGCTCCATTGCGTACCTCGTTTGCGGCCTCAGCGGCCAAGAACATAAACAACGGTGAAGACAACAACCCACACAGCGTCTACAAAGTGCCAGTAGACTGACAGAACCTCAAGCCGCTCGGCATGATGCGCATTCACCTTGCCCTGCAGCGAGAAAATCAGCGCCAGGCTCAACATGATCAGACCAGCAATGACGTGTGAGGCATGCAGTCCAACCAGCGAATAAAATGTGGTGCCGAACAAATTCGTCCGTATCGTGAGCCCGTGATGGTAGATCAGCTCATACCACTCCTTCGCGGTGCTCGCGATGAAAATGCCGCCCAGCAACACGGTTCCCGCCAGCCATGCCGAGCATTGGCCGATCTTGCCCGCGCGCAACTGATGCACCGCAAAATGCACCGTGATGCTGCTCGACAGCAGGCAGACGGTAGAGAAAATCGGCAGATCCAGCACTTCGCGTGGGGTAGGACCGGTCAGGCTTTTGCCCGTGTAAAAGATGTAAGCAATCACAAAGATGATGAAGATGGCCGACTCAGCCGCAATGAGGCAGGCCATGCCGACCATGCCGCGCGAAGGCTGCTTCCAGTCATCTTCCGTCGAATGTGAAACTGCCACGGCTGTACTCATACGTCTGCTCCTGGCTGTTGTCCTCGTCCGCGCTCGTTATTCATAGTTGGTGTCAGGGTCATCCGGATGCTTCAGATCCCAGAGCGGCCGCCGGCTATGCACGGTGGGAATCTCGGCAAAGTTGTAGCTGGGCGGCGGGGAACTGGTGGACCATTCCAGCGTCCACGCATCCCACGGATCGGGCCCCGCCTCCTCGCCCTTGTAGTACGACCGAATCAGGTTGTAGACAAAGATCAGCGTGGCGGCCGTCTGAAAAATTGCGCCGATGCTGACGATCATGTTCCATCCGCCCCATCCGCGATCGGCTTCGTACGTGTAAATGCGCCGCGGCATACCCAGCAGACCCGGCACATGCATAAAGTCAAACGTCATGTGGAAGCCGATGACAAACAGCCAGAAATGCCACTTGCCCAGCGTCTCCGACATCATGCGCCCTGTGATCTTCGGGTACCAGAAATAGAACGCCGCGAAGATCATGAACAAAATTGCGCCCACCAGCACATAGTGGAAGTGCGCCACCACAAAGTAGGAGTTGCCCAGTTGCCAGTCAAACGGCGACGCAGCCAGCATGACTCCTGTCAGCCCCGCGATCAGGAACTGGAAGAGGAACCCGATGGAAAAAATCATCGGCGTGGCAAATCGGATCGAGCCGCCCCACATCGTGGCCAGCCAGTTGAAGATCTTGATGCCCGTCGGCACCGCAATCACCATGGTCGAAAAGGTGAAAAAGGCATTCGCCTCCGGCCCCAGGCCCACGGTGAACATGTGGTGTGCCCATACCCCCATGCTGATGAAGCCAATTGCCACCGTCGCCGCCACCATGGCCGGATAGCCGAAGATTGCCTTGCGCGAGAACACCGGAATGATCTCGTTGGCAAACGCAAACGCAGGCAATACCAGAATGTAGACCTCCGGGTGGCCGAAGATCCAGAAGAAGTGCATCCACAGCACCGCGGAGCCGCCCGCCTGCGTATCAAAGAAGTGCCCGCCAAGATAGCGGTCAATCACCAGCATGATCTGCGCCGCGGTCAGCGGGCTCACGGCGATGAATGCAATGCAGCTGGTGACAACGTAAAGCCACACCAGCAGCGGCATCCGGCTTAGCTTCATTCCCGGGCACCGCATCGTCAGCGCCGTCGCCACAATGTTCAGCGCTGTGCCAATCGAGCCGACTCCGCTTAGGAGCACGCTCAGCGTCCAGTAGTCCGTGCTGTGCCCCGGCGAAAACACGCGCGAAGTCAGCGGCGCATAGGCAAACCAGCCCACATCCGGCGCTGTGCCCGCGCCGTATAGCCCGCTGCCGGCCAGGTAACTGAAGTACAGCAGGAAGCCGCCAAAGGCAGAGATCCAGAAACTGAATGCGTTCAACCGCGGAAACGCCATGTCCCGCGCGCCAATCATCAGTGGGATCAGGTAATTGCCAAATCCGAACAGTATCGGCATGCCCACAAAGAACACCATCGTGGTCCCGTGCATCGTGAACAGCCGGTTGAAGGTTTGCGGCGAAACAAAGTGGTTGTTCGGCACCGCCAGTTGCACCCGCATCAGCAACGCTTCCGCGCCTGCCACTACCAGGAAGATCAGTGCATAGCCGATATACATCAGCCCGATCTTCTTGTGATCGACCGTCGTGATCCATTCCTGCAACACATCGAAAACGCCGCCATGCCTCCGCGGAGTGTGAGTTGCCATAGCTGCCTCTTCTCCTGTCTCTTAGCGAAGCGTGCTCAGATACTGCGTCACGGCGTCAAGGTCGTGATCGTTCAGATGCATTGCGGGCATCAGGACGCCAGGTTTGATGTCCGAGGGGTTGTTGATAAACGCACGAAGATTCTCAGGCGTATTCGGCACCGAACCGGAAGCAATCGTCGCCCGGCTCGCCACGTGCGAAAGATCCGGCCCAAAGATACCCCTGGCTTCTGTGCCGGAGACGGTGTGACAGTTCACGCATGCGTTATGCAGAAAAACCTCGCGGCCCGCGGCAGCACTGGGAACTTGCAGCGCGACATGCTGCTGCGCCGCGACCCAGGCGGAAAACTGCTCCGGCGTATCGGCATACACGCGGATCAGCATCTTCGCATGCTGCACCCCGCAGTACTGCGCGCACTGGCCCAGATACAGCCCCGCCTGCTCCGGGTCGATCCACATCGTGTTCACCTTGTTCGGAATCAGATCCGTCTTGCCGGCCAGCCGAGGTACCCAAAAGCTGTGATCCGTGTCTGCCGACGACATCGTCAGATAGGTCGGTGTCGGATGAGTTGACTCGCTTACCGGAACATGCAGCTCATTGGCCGTCACAATGCCCAGCTTTGGGTAGCGATATTCCCACCAGAACTGGTGCCCGATCACCACCACATCCAGCGCGGTCGCCGGTTTCGGGATCTTCTGGGTCACAAAGATCACGCGCGCGCTGGCCAAGAAAAGCGCTACGATGATCAAAATCGGAATCACCGTCCATGAGAGTTCCACCTGGTTGCTGCCGTAAATTTGCGCCGGCTCGTGGTTTTCATCCCCCGGCCGGCTGCGATAGCGAATGATGGTGTACAGCAAAAGGCCGGCCACAATAAGAAAGATGCCCGCGCAGATGCCAAGAACCAGCACGGAGAGCCCCAGAATCGACTGCGCCGGCGTTCCCTTCGGCGCGAAGATGTTCGTGGAAGAAGGGTCAAACACGGTCGCCAGCATCTGCGTCGCGTGAAGCCTCCGGACGCCGTGCTCAAACCCGGCCTGCTGATCAAAGTTTGCGAAGAACCTATCGACCATTCCCGAGTTCATGCTCACTACCATCGCTATCCTCATCCGCACCAGCCGCCTGCTCCCGCCGACGTGTGACAAACTCTCCGCGCAGACACACTTCTCCCGTTGGAGTCCGGTGACTGGAGTTCCCGTTCCGCCGGAACCCGCCGGTCAAGCCTGATCCAGAATTGTATTCCGCTCGTCTGCCTTCGCAGCCCAAGCCTGTGTTTGCTTCGGATTTTGACGGGCCTTGCCTGTGCAGGCCCTATGCTCTGGCCGATCGCGCGGTCTGCGCGGCGTTCCCGCGCGGCCAACGCGAACTGCAAAAACTGATCTGCCAACCGTCAGCTCCGCAACGTTAAGCCTGACTGTTCAGCCTGCTTTGCGGACGCCAACGATCTTCTAACAAAAACATCTGATCAAAAAAGTAACGGAATAGGATCGCGCGAAACGGGGCCGAACGCCACCTTGCGGGAAACGTCGGGGAAGCCAGTTGCGGAATCCGCCCAGAAAAGAGTACCACTTCGGCCCATGGTTACAAACCCCGCTGTCTCATTTTGCTGCGGGTTCCTGGTGCGGCATCCTCAGACCGCCCTTGACCTCGCCGCGATGCGAGCCGTTGAGCTTTCCGGAACCCGGCGAGGCGCTCCCTCGCCTGACAAGCCAATCTTCCCGCGATCAATGCATAAATCAAGGCGCAGCAAGAGGACCTTGCCGCGCAGATAGGACTCTGCAAAAAATAAGGAGGCGTAGTTTGGGTCTCAACTTATGGCACCGGCAGATAGGTCAGAGACGCAGCGCCAAGGGCGACCTGCGAGAACAGCTGAGTGTAATCGAGCGCTCCGCGCAGCGGAGAGGGCTTGAAGGTCTTCTCCGGCACCACGATCGTGTCCCCCGGATTCATGCGGAGGTTTTCAAAATCATTCCCCCACAATCCCTTGGTTGCCTTGTAACTGATCACTTCACCGTCTGCGCGAATCACAAACGTGCGCTTCCTGTCCGCGTCGGCCGTTGGTCCGCCTGCCAGCAGCAGATACGTGCCCACCCGCTTCTGACGCGCGTATAAAAATGAGTTCTGGTCATACACAGCGCCCACCACGTTTACGCTTGCGGGGACAGACGGAATAATAAAGCGATCACCATCCTCCAGCGCTAGTGCGGGGACACTGGCGCCCCCACTGCTATTCGGTTTGAACTCCAGAACGATGCGGCCCGTTGCGCGTATCTGCCGCAGTCTTCCCAGTAGTTCGCGTTCGCTGGCCTGTGCCTGCAACCCGGTCGTCGTATCCTGCGACACTGCAGAGGACGCCGCCAGCGCAAGATTGCTGTGCTGGATGCGCACGTCCAGGCTTTGCACATATTCGTCCAGCCTGGCCTGCTGCACCGCGCGCGTTGACTCACGCGTGAACTCCGATCCATACAGATACGCATTGGGTGTGATGCCGCCCGCGCGCGCCACAAGATCGCGCAGCGTTTCGCCCGGCTTTACGCTGTACACGCCGGCATGGACAAACTCGCCCTCCAGATGCACGAACTTGGTCTGCTGCCCCAGCGGCACGCGAATATCAGCCTCAGAGAAAATCGTCACCACGTCTCCAGGCTGCAGCTCCAGGTCCTGTGTTGCGTCATGCTGCTGCACGAGCTTTCCCAGATCAAACGAAATCAGTTTTGCCTTCAACGTCTCCGGATCCTGTCGCTCAATCACAGCGTAGTTCCAGTCAATCTCCGGCGCCAGCTTCTCCACGCGATTCCGGTGCTGCCTCCACTGCGGCGGCGTCGATCCATTTACCTCTTCCGCGGCCAGCGAGGAACTCGCCGCGCGTTGATCCGCCCCGAGCTGCTGGTCCTGCGGATAACCTGTCTGCCCCTGCACCATACTGGAGTCCTGCGGCAGCCCGTCCTGTCCAAGAAAGGCGGAAGGCGATTCCTGCGCCAGACTCGCCTGCGGTGTCTGCGCTCCCGCCTGCGTCGCCGGCAATTGCGTGGAGTTCAAGCTGCTGGCCGGCTGGCCCACTGCCCCGTAGGGCTGATTCAATACGCCCAGCCGCATCAGGCCATTGCGATTCACCGTTACAGCGCCCGCTCCGCTCGGCTGGTACAGATTGTCATTCTCCAACAGAGGCTGAAACTCCGGCTCCGGCAATCCAAGCTGGGCGCGTTTCCACCAGTAGTCCCGCGTCACCAGCGATTCCTTGTCCGGGATCAGCTCGCTCACGTGCATTCCTTCATGCCACGCAAACCGTCCCGGATTTGCAAGGTTTCCGCGCACAATCACGGTCTTCTGATACTGCGGAACAATCGAATACACCCGCACAATATCCCCATCGGCAAGCTGCGTCGCAAGGCCTGTCTGGTCATACGCTACTTCCATTGCCTCACGCGACTTGTGCGCGTCAATCCGTTCAAGCGAAATGCGCCCCTCCGCAGCCGTGGCCGATGCCCCTCCTGCATCCTGCAGCAACTCGTCAAGCGTCTCGTTTGTCTTCAACTCGTAAATCCCCGCATGACGGACGCTTCCGGTGAGCGCCACCTGCGCCGCAACCGGAGGAATGAAAATCACATCGCCGGATTGCAGCTTTACGTCTTTTGATTTGTCGCCGTGGACCAGCAGTTGATAGAGATCAAAGTCCGTCACCGAGGCGCCGTTGCGCCGTACCTCGATGTTGCGCAGCGATCCCTGCACCGTCGGGCCCCCGCTTGCAAAAATCGCATCCAGCAGCGTGCTCAGTGAGCTGATCGTGTACATCCCCGGTTTCTGCGCCTGTCCCGACACATACACCTGGATCGCACGGATCTGGCCCACATCGGCCGTCAAATCGAAATTGCGGTACACTCGTCCGATTGCGCTGCGGAGGTGACCATCCAACTCCGAGTCCTTCAGGCCGGCCACGTGAACCGGACCCACCTGCGGCAAATAAATCTCACCCGATCGGTCCACGCGCACGTTCGACTGGAAGTTCACCTGCCCCCACACGCGTATGCGCAACTCGTCGTCCGGACCAAGCACGTAATCGGAAGGTACGGGCGTCATGTCCAGCGGGGCAAAGGTCGAAGGCGCAGTGCGAAAGAGACTCGCGCCGTAAATCGGAAGCACCTGCCCGGTTGTGGAGGCCACAAACCGCTGAAACTCCGTAAGCGGTTCCGGCGGCAAAACCGTATTCTGTCCCGTCCTCTGTCCAGCGGGCTGCCCCGTGCGCTGGCGCGTCAGGGCCTCTGTGTCGGAATAGTTCAGATTTGGACTGGAAACAACGCTCCCTGCAGGCATCTGCATCTGTCCCTGCGAAATCCCCATCGGATTCTGGGCCGTTCCCTGGTCCAGGCACTGTGGCGAATCCGCCATCGTAGGGTCCGCGCAGGAAGTTGATCCGGTTTCCGGGACTGTTGTCTGGCTCCTCGCAAATGGCGCTTGACCGAACAGGACCAGCACGCCAGCGAAAAGCACAAACAAGAGGCGATAGGAAAGAACCTTCCTCCGCATCATTGACGGTGAATCGTCTGCTATCCCAGCAGGATAGAGACGAGTCCCCCTGCGGAAACCTGAAGAAATCATATCCACGAGTCTAGCATGAGCTCAGCTTCGCTCCCGTCAATCAAATCATGGCGTAACACTGGGAAAAGCGCCTCAGAATCAACGCCCATGGCGGGCCGGTGCCCTCCGCGTCCTCCCCAGCGCGAATCTCTCCAGCCCCCCTTTGAGGTTGATCCAATCGCACCGCTTCCGGCGCTGCGCCAAGACCGTGGCCGATATTCCCAGTCTCAATAGCTTCCTGTTTTGAATCTCGCCTTGAAAATCAGTTGATCTCGCATTATGAATTTACAGCTTTGGATCGTTTCAATAGTTTGTAAGTCAAATCTCAAGTTTTGACGGCGCAGGTCCGATAGAAAAAGCTGCACGCGACAGCGAGACGCCCACACCTAAGTAATCATGGCTGTTGATTCTTTGGTTAATAGGTGGGATTGCGGCGAAAGGGTAGGCGTGACGAAAGGAATACGTTTCTTGAAATTGCAACAATTTCCGCAGAAGGAATTGGGCTACAATGGAGTCGAGAACTTTTCAAAAGGGGCGCGAGTTCTACTACACTGCATATCCACTTGATAGGCAGAATAGAGTACTCGAACTGACTCCTGACCAATGTACTTAACCCGTCAGGCGCGACGATTTAACTTGCAGTGTGATGCGCGGACCAGGCCCCCAGCAGACTTTCCACACGGCAAATATCGGTTGTTCTTGGAGGATCCATTGAGCGCAAGGTCCGGTCTCTCAGAGACCTGTGAAGTTGCAGCGTCAACTATATCTGCTATCGTCTCTGGCAATTTTGAGTCATCGCCTTCGAGCTATGGGCGGCCGCGGGCTCTGTCACAGATTCATCCCGTCCCCGCGGTGTTCGCTGAACCGCTCAGCCCGTGGACGGCCTCCGCGGCAAAGCGCCTGTTCGATTGCGCGAGCGTGCTCATTGCGCTGCCCCTGGTTTTGCCAGTCTTCCTTGTCGTTGCGTTGGCAATCCGGTTTACCTCGCCCGGCCCGGTCCTTTTCCTGCAGAAGCGCATCGGCCGCTACGGGCAGTGCTTCACCATCTTCAAGTTCCGAACAATGTCCCACTCGCCCCATGGCGGCCGCAGTGAAGTCACCACAGTCGAGAACCAAGCCTTTACGCCGGTCGGCCCGTTCCTGCGCCGCTTTAAGCTCGATGAGTTGCCTCAGTTGCTCAACGTCCTGCTCGGCGATATGAGCCTTGTCGGACCCAGGCCCAAGCTGCCCGCTCACCAGACCGTGCCCCTCGATTGCCGGCCCGGTATCACCGGTGCTGCCACCATTGCCTTCGCACAGGAAGAGCAGTTTCTCGCCCACCTGCCGATACATGACCTCGATGCCTACTACCACTCCGTTGTCCTGCCTGCAAAGATCAGGCTAGACGCGGAGTATATGTCCCGCGCCACGCTTTTCTCTGACCTCAAGCTCATCATCGATAGCGCGTCGCGCCGTTGGGACAGTTCAGTCATGAGTCATCTGCTCGACATCGAGCAAGACTTGATCAAAGGGACGGCGCGCAAGAGTCATCCGCCTAGAATCGATTCAGCTCGCCTCGCGGTCCTGTCGCGCGACGAATCTTTCGCCCAGGCGGATTGATGTATCGGGCTGCCCGCACGCGCAACTGATCCGCTTTCTTAGATCGGACGGGATGCTTCCGGCCCTCAACCGCCGGTTCGCTTGTCTGCCCCCGTCTTCCCGCAGAGTGCGAATTGCCTGCGGCCGTTCCCCGCAACGTGCCGCCCCCGGAATGACTCGACCGGCAGCCCTCCGCCGCAATACCGCTCAAAAGCTCCTCGCTGCTCCATTGTTCCGTCGCCTTAGGGAGCCCTTGCCCCCAGGGTTGGGCCACCGTCGGGTTGCGACTCGTGGGTTCGCGCATTGCGCCACACGACTCCGTCGCGTCGTGTATCTTGAGCCCAGCACCACATTCCGTCGGGTCGGAGAGCGCGCTGCAACCTCATGCCAACATTTGCCGCCATCGATATCGGTTCCAACTCCTGCCGGCTGAAAATCGCGAAGGTTGTCGCGCATCATCTCAAGACGCTCCACGAAGACCGCGAGGTCACACGGCTTGGCGCCAGCGTCTTTGATTCCGGCCTCGTCTCGCCGGATGCGATGGCGGCCACGCTGCGCGCGCTCAAGCGCTTCCAGCGGGCGATTCAATCGCACGGTGTGGACCGCATGCGCGTCGTCGCCACCGCCGCCATGCGCGACGCCCGCAACGCCGCTGCATTCCAGGCGTGGGTGAAGGCTGAAACCGGCTGGGCGATGGAAATCATCTCCGGCCTTGAAGAGGGCAGGCTCATCCATCACGGCCTCATGGCCGGCGAGCCGTCGCTCGGCGGCCGCGTCCTCCTCGTCGATCTCGGCGGAGGCAGTTGCGAAATCACGTTCTCTGAGCACAAGCGTATTCGCGAAACGGTCAGTCTTCCCCTCGGTGCCGTGCGCCTCACAGAGCAGTTCCTCCCCACGGATCCCGCCTCTGCCGACGGCCTCGCGCAGATGCGCCGCCTCGTCTCTCGTGAACTGCGCCGCGCCCATCGCAAAATCCAGCCTCACGCCATCTCTCAGGTCATCGCCACTTCCGGCACGGCGGCCGCGCTTGCTGAGGCCTGCGCCGTCCTGGGCAAATCCGCCAAAAAGCTAACCCGCTCCGCGGCGCGCAAACGCCCCTCGGCCGCAAGCCTCGCCAGGAGCGCCGACGTCCGCAAGCTGGCCGGAAAAGTCGCTCGCATGACGCTGCCGGAACGCGAAGCCGTTCCCGGCATCGGCCCGCGCCGCGCGGAAATCATCGTCGCAGGCGCACAGGTCTTTGCTGAACTGCTTGAATCGTTCAACCTGCCCGGCTTTCGCTACTCGCCCCTTGGCTTGCGCGACGGCATCCTCGCCCAGATGCTCGCCGAGCAGGATGCGCGCGCCGCCGGTCATCGCGAGTTCGAGCACGAGCGCTGGGAAAGTGTCCTCGCCACGGCTCGACGTTACGGCGTTGACCCGCGCCAGTCCGAGCCCGTCCGCGGCCATGTCATCCAGCTCTTCCGCGAATTAAAATCCCTGCACCAGTTGCCGCCCGAGTATGAAACCTGGCTCGCCGCTGCCGCCATTCTTCGCGACACCGGCAAGTTCATCAATCACCAGGGACACCATCGCCATACGCAATACATCATCTCCAGCTCTGAGATTTACGGGTACACGCCCGTCCAGCGCACCGTTGTCTCTGCTCTCGCCCGTTACCTCGGCAAGAGCCGCCCGCAGCCCGACGATCGCGCCCTCCGCAACATCCCCACCGACCAGCACAAACACGTTCATCGCGCCGTCCTGCTGCTTCGTCTGGCCGTCGCGCTCAATCAGGATCGCGCCAGCGACGTCCTTCGCGTCGCAGCCAAGGTCTATCCCAAGCGCATCTATCTTGAGATCAAGCCCGGACGCACCGGCGCGGAACTGGAGCTGTGGTCTTTGCGAAAAGAAGCGGACTACTTCCGTGAGGTCTTCGGGCGCGAGCTCTTTGCCACGCTCGCGTAAATGTTTCGCGCCATGCGCGGATCAATCAACCACTGCAGCAGCGGCGGGTGCTTATCCATCGCGATCCGGGCGATCGATCCTTTGCGCATACGGACGCCCGCTCCCCCATTGCCCGTAATGACGCGCCCGAGGAACTGGAAAAGGTTCGGATTGTGTCCCACCATCAGCACGTCTTCGTGGTCGGCGTACTTCTCGATGAGTTGCTGAAACGCCGCAAAGTCCGCATTGGGAGCCAGCGCCGGGCTCACTTCCACCTTCGCCTCGTAACCCAGCTCCGTTCCCACAAACTGCGCCGTCTGCAACGATCGCTTCAGCGGGCTGGAGACAATCACATCCACCTGCACCTTCAGCGCGCTCAACATCCGCGCCATCAGCATGCACTGGTCCTTGCCCTCTTTAATCAGAGAGCGCTTGGCGTCCAGTGCAGGGCTATCGCGCCGCAATCCGGCATTGGCGTGGCGCATCAAGTAGAGATTCATGGGAGTGGTCTTTCGTCTGAGCGGAGTCTGAACATGCTCGTTCAAGAAGCAATTTTAACACGATTGTAACAATTTGCCGCTCTGTCTCCCCTTCACGTAGCGCCCTCGGCTTAGCGCCCTCGGCTTAGCGCGCGCGGGGAGTCCACAGTTCGCTCACCAGCAGACCCCCAAGGGCTTCTTGCTTCCGCGCCAGCTCAAAACCGGCTGCTTCCAGGGCAGAGCGATAGTCCGGCAGTCGCTGCACCCGCAGCCCCGTCAGCACCAGAAATGCAAGATAGAGCGCCTGCACCACCGGCCGCGCCACCAGCCCCCCGAACCAGCCCTCGGGAATCGCAAATTCCGAGACCGCCCAGACGGCTTTCGGCGTCACATTTTCGCGCAGGCGACGCGCCAGCGCGGTCACCTCTGCTGTCGTCAGGCAGTCGAGGAAAAAATGCGTCACAATCAGGTCGTAGGCGGGGCTGTGCGGCTCCCACTGCCGTGCATCGGCAAGGTGGATGCGGACACGGCCCGAGCGATGACCCGCATTCTGCACCAGCGCGCGCAGCATCTCCACGCTCGCGTCCACCGCATCCACCAGCACCAGCGGGTTCTCTTTCAGCAGTCGCGTTGTGAAGCGGCCATCGCCGTCGCCCAGCACCGCAGCGCTCCGCCGCGATTTCAGTTCGTCAATAAACGCGCATCGGCATCGCCACAGCCACGGGCCAAACGTCGCCATCTCCAGCACGCGATAAATTCGGGCAAGCCCATTGAAGTTCGGAGGACGTCTCATCGCATCAGGCACACAATCGGCGTCAGCAGCACCAGATCCGCAGCCGCGCGCAGGGCAAGCGGAGAAAGCCGCGCGCGACGCCTGTCCAGCCATCCCAGCATCCCGGCGCTCCCCGCCGCACAGGCCGCCAGCTCCGCCAGCCGAGGCTCTGCCATGCCCGCCAGCAGGAACGCCATTGCAACTCCCGCACACCCTAGCGCCGTGCTGGCTGCACACAGATGCGACGAGCCCTCCATCCTCTCTGACTCCCACCATTCAATCGCGCAGCAGTTCAGCCACGCCAGCGCGGCAAACAGCATCGCGAGCGCCATTACCCACCCGAGGGTCCCATCAGGAATCCCCGCCAGCCGCATCCGCGTCAATGTCGGCAGCGCGCAGCCCGCGGTAAACAGCACGCCCACTACCAGTTCCTTCGGCAGCAGCCGCAGACGGCGCAGTCCCGGCGCATGTACGCCGGAGAAGTAGAGCAGCGCAGCCGCGCCCAGGGCCGCGTTGCGCTCCTGAATCGCCATCGGCATCAGCAGCACAATCAGGCCAGCCGCCGCCATGCCCGCGGCTGCCGCCAGCGTTGTCAACAGTCGTCGGTGCCGCCAATGGAAGGAGTGCCGTTCGCGCAGCCGGTCCACGGCGCCGTTCGTCAGGCCAGCGCGCGCATCCAGCAGGCGGTCGCCCACATAAACCGTCCAGGTGCCCAGCGCCAGCAGCACCGGAACCCACGCCGGCAGCCGGATACCCCCCGCCCACGCGATCGCAAGCGCCCACACCACCGCTACGGTGGGCGCGTCCAGGCTGGCCAGGTGCCAAAGCCGCAACGGCATCGGTGCGTCAAAGGTTCGGCTCGCCGCGCATGTGCCAACAGCGGCGTCGCCTTGCTCCTGGGGATGGGTCAAGGTCACCGGCATTCTCTTGATTGTAGAGGGAGCAGGCGGCATCGAGTTGAACTGCCGCGCCTGTTCTTCGCATCAAGCCCATAGCCTCAGACCTTCCAGCCTCTCTTCCCGATGAGATTGGAGGCGCACGTGCGATGCTGCCCTTGCAGTGTCACCCCGCAAAGAATCCCTGGAGATAAAGAGAGAGATTTGAGCTATGATGGGCCATCCCAGGAGGCCCGCGCGATGTCCAGTCGCCGTATCCCGCCGGTCTGGCTCATGGGCCTTTCTGACTCCACCATAGGCCTCACCACAGGCATCGTCGTTTTTGTCGTGCCTCAGTTGCTGGCCGCGCGGCATGTTCCCGAGGCAAGAATCGCATCGATCACCGCCCTCGCCTATTCCGCCAATTTCTGGGCCGTCGTGTTTGCCCCCATCCTCGATGTGCGCTTCAGCCGCCGGTGGTATGCCGCTGTCTTTGCCGCTCTGACCGCAGTGCTTGTCTTCATCTCCATCGCCAGACTGGACCATCTCGTCCTCCTCGAATTCGCCCTTGTGGCAGCCACCGTGACAGTCGCACTCTCAGCTTCGGCGCTCGGCGGATGGCTCTCCGCGATCTGCCCTCAACGGCACAAAAATACTCTCAGCGCATGGGTCAATATCGCCCTCATCTGCGGCATGGGAATCACCTCGATCATCGGCGGCGAGCTGGTGCGCAATCTTCCCCTGGCGCTGGCGGCCGCGCTTCTCGGCGTCATCGTCTCGCTTCCCACTGTCATCTTTTTCTTCATGCCTGCCCCCGGCCCAGACAGGCGACTGGCAGGCGAGAGCTTCAGGGAATTCAATCGCGACGTCCTGGCCCTCCTGCGCCGCCGTGAGGTGCTCATCGCGCTGCTGCTTTTCGCTTCACCGTGCAGTTCCTTCGCACTCACCAACATCCTCGGCGGCCTTGGTGCCGACTTTCACGCCTCTCCGGGCATGGTCAGTCTGGCCGGTGGAGCGGGCATCTTCTTGCCCGGCCTGCTTGGCTGCCTGCTCTTTCCCGTCATCGCGAAAGGCAGGCCGCTGCGCCTTCTCTATCTCGCCAACGGAATCGTGGGCGCCCTTTTCACTCTGAGCCTGATCGTGCTGCCGCATACGCCATGGACCTTCGCGATTGCGCTGCTCGGCGAATTCCTCTTCCAGGCCGGAGCCTACTGCCTCCAGATCGGCATCGTATTTGAGACCATCGGGCAAGACAATCCATTGGCCGCAACAACCTTCGCCTTCCTCACTGCGGCCACCAACATTCCCGTCACTTACATGATGGTCGCCGATGGGCGCGGCTATGCGGCGGGCGGTCTGGCAGGCAGCTTCGCCCTGGACGCCGGTGTCAGCCTTGCCGCGTGCCTGCTGCTTGGCCTGGTGCTCCACCTGCTCCCCGGCAACTCCTACGGCGCAACTCCCGAAGTCGTTGCAGCATTGCCGCAGCAGGAATAGGCATCGCTTCCACGGAATCTGGCCCGCGTCCTTCCCAGGCGCGAAAGGCGGCGATTCGCTCAATCCGCCGCCTGCACCTTGCGTGCGGGCTGTCGTGACGGGGTTTTGGTCGTGCGGGCCGCAGGAATCGCATCCAGATCGGTCTTTCCCTCCGCCAGCTTCATCAGAAATTCCTGCGAGTTGAACGCGGGCGCGCCCTTGTATACGGCAGCCGCGCGCACGTAGCTTCCATCGCCCTGCTGCATCCGCGCCTTCACCGTGTCGGCCAGCAGCGCCGGCAGAATCTCATCGTGAATTCTCGCCTTCACTGCCGGGTCGCGCACCGGAAACACCACTTCGCAGCGCTCAAACAGGTTGCGCGGCATCCAGTCCGCTGAGCCCAGGTAGATCTCGTCGCTCCCGCCATTGGCAAAGTGAAAGATCCGCGAGTGCTCCAGGAACCGACCCACAATCGATCGCACCCGAATCCGTTCCGACAGCCCCTTCACTCCCGGCCGCAGAATAGACAGCCCGCGCACAATCAGGTCGATCTCCACGCCTGCCTGTGAAGCCGCATAGAGCGCATCGATCACGCTCGGCTCCAGCAGCGCATTCATCTTCGCCACAATATGCGCTGGCCGTCCCGCTCGCGCGTGCTCGGCCTCGCGCCGAATCAAGCCCAGAAAGCTCTCCGCCATCGTCAGCGGCGCCACCAGCAGCGGCCGGTAGTCATCCACCTCCGCGTGCGCAGTCAGATAGTTGAAAACCATGTGAACCCGCTCCGTGATCTGCGGATCGCAGGTCAGCAGGCTCAAGTCCGTATAGAACCGCGCCGTCACCGGGTTGTAGTTGCCCGTCCCCAGATGGCAGTAGCGCCGCGTCACGCCGTCTTCGTCGCGCCGCACCAGCAGCGCCAGCTTGCAATGCGTCTTCAGTCCCACCACGCCGTGGAAGACCTGCACCCCCGCGTCTTCCATGCTGCGCGCCCAACGGATATTCGACGCCTCATCAAACCGCGCCATCAGCTCCACCACCAGCGTCGCTTCCTTCGTTGCCGCGGCTTCCGTCAGCGCCGTCAGCATCGGCGAGTCGCTGCTCGTGCGGTAGAGCGTCTGCTTCATGCTCACAACTGCAGGGTCTTCCGCACCCTGCTGAATAAAATCCACCACCGAGTCATACGAGTCATACGGATGGTGCAGCAGAATGTCGTGCAGCCGCAGCTCGTCAAAGATATTGGCGGCCTTGCGGCTCAGATGCAGCGGCTTCGGCGTGAAGGGTGCAAACTTCAGCGCAGGCCTTTCAATGTCGCCGTAGAAAAACATCAGCCGCGACAGGTTCATCGGCCCATCGCACTGGTACACCTGGTTCTCGTCGAGTTCAAAGTTCACGCGCAGCCGTTCCACAATCTCCGCGTGCGCGCCGGCCTCTACCTCCAGTCGCACCGCATCGCCCTTGCGCCGGTTGTGCAGCTCCACGCGAATCGTCTCCAGCAGCGACCGCGCCTCTTCTTCTTCGAAATAGAGATTTGAGTTGCGCGTCACCCGGAATGCCGCCCGCGCCATCACCTCATAGCCGCGATACATCCCGCCAAGATTCTGCGTAATCAGATCCTGCAGCAGCACGTAGTCATACTTGCCCTCGACGGCCGGCAGCCGCACAAATCGCGGCAGAGCCCGCGGCACCGTCACCACGCCCAGCACCAGCGGGCCAGAGCTGCGCCGCTTGCGCCGCAGCAGCAGCGCCAGGCACAGCGCCTTGTTCAGCACCCGAGGAAATGGATGCGCCGGATCGATCGCAATCGGCGTCAGCAGCGGGTCCACCTCGCGCTGAAAGTAGCTTTGCGCATGGGCCCGCGCTTCTTCGCCAAGCTCATCCCACTCCAGCAGACGGATCCCCTGTTGCCGCAGCTCCGGCAGCAGATGCTCATTCCAGCACCGGTATTGTGCATTGACAAATCCGTGAATCTCGGCCGTCAGCATCGCCAGAGACTCGTCCGGCCGCAGCCCGTCATACCCCGGCTCGCGATAACCGTCTTCAATCCGTTGCATCAGGCCCGCCTGGCGAATTTCCACATACTCGTCCAGGTTCGACCCCGTAATCGCCAGAAACTTCACCCGCTCCAGCAGGGGATTCGTCGCGTCCTCTGCCTCCTCCAGCACACGCCGGTTGAACTGCATCCACGAGTGGTCGCGGCCGTTGAAAAGTTTCTGTTTGGGGCTCGGTCTGGGCATTGGGTCGTTCTCAGGCTGCCGTGATGCCAAGTTTACCGCGTTTTCGTCCCTGTCATCACTGGGCCAGGAGCCTGGCGAGGGATTTAACCCCGATCCAACGTGGCAACCGCACGAACTTACGCGCCTTTCCTGATTGACCCGCACTGCCCGCTGGGTTGACCATGGAGCAGGGAACCGGTTCCAACCCACGGAGAGCTTTCGCGCATGGCCGATAAGACCGCAGCTTCCAACCAAAGCCTGATTCCGCCCCAGCCCATCCCGGCTCAAGTGCGCGACTTCGCCCGTCAGATCACTGGACTCCTGGACGGAAAGCCGAAAGACGAGACCGCAATCAAAGAGGCGTTTGAGGGGCTGGACAGCGCCTTCGACCTCATTGCAGCCGGACTCTACAGCCTGGCCTCCATGCTGGTCGGCGAGGGCGAAGACAGCATGGGTCTCGTCGAAACCGCCGTTGCCGAGGCTGAGGTCTCTGCCTGCCACGACGCCGTGCGGGCTCGTAAGAGCGGCCGTCGCGCCCTCGCCATCTCTGCGATCCAGCTCATCCAGCGCCGCCAGCCCGGCTGCCTTGCCGCACCCGCTGAGCCCGCGGCCTCCACCGGCTGCATCGGAGACGACGACCTCGATGCGGCAGGCGTCTCCGGCCAGGAGATTGAAACCATGATTGCCGGCCCCGACCGTGAGTGCGTCCGCGCCTGGCTCAACAGCCTGCCCGTCGACGCCCGCGTCATCTTCGCCCTGCGCGCCGTGGCCGGCTTCACCTCGTCAGAGACTGCCGAACTGCTCGCCGAACATGGCGGCCCGCGCGCCGCCGGCTGGACCGCCGATTGCGTTCGCGACACCTTCCGTCAGGGCCTCTGCTCGCTCGCTGCGCAGTTGCTCCATGCCACCAGCGGACGCTAAAGCATCCTCGGAAAATACTGTTGACCGGCGACGCAACCCTCGTGTCAACGTGACGCACGGGGAGCGATGACCCTGTACGATTTCAAAAATGTCCATACTTGTTCCGCAAGCGGCGTGGCAAATGCCTCGCCTCCCGTCGCCTGCGTGTCCCCAGGGCTCCATCCGCCCGCCCTTCTGTTCGGTACACTACATTTAAGAACCCGACGGCCTCTTTCGGGCATCCATTGGAGTGCCAATATCTTTCCGGCAGGCATCCCCTGCCGTGATTCGAAGACGATTCTTGATGTCATCAGATAATTCAGGAAATCTCGTGCTGGCTGTCTGCGCCCTGGCTGCGCTTGCGTGTTCGCTGTCGGCTGCGCCCGCCGCCGCGCAGGCTCCGCCCAACCAGCCCTCCGGGCCCACCGCCGCCAGCTTCTCCGGCAGCGTTACCGCGGGCCAGGCCACCGCGCAGGCTATCGATCTTTCCCTCGATGATGCCATCCAGCGTGGCCTCAAAAACAACCTCGGCGTCATTCTCAGCGCCACGCAGACTGAGCAGGTCCGCGGCCAGCGCCTCAGCCAGCTTCAGACACTCCTCCCGTCTGTCACCTTCAACGCCCAGGAGGCCGTCTCGCAGGTGGACCTGGCCGCCGAAGGCCTTCGTATTCCAGGCTTTCCCACTATCATTGGCCCCTTCGGCTACACGGACCTCCGCGCCTCGCTCAACCTGTCGCTGCTGGACCTCAAATCCCTGCACGACTACCTTGCCGCGCGCCACAACTTCGCCGCGGCGCAGCTCTCCGCCCAGGACGCGCGCGATATGGTGATCCTCACCGTCGGCAACGCGTACCTGCTCGTCCTTGCCGACCAGGCCCGTGTCACCAGCGTCGATGCCCAGGTCACCACCTCCAAGCTGTCTCTCGACCAGGCTGTCGCGCGGCACGACGCGGGAACCGCCCCCAGGCTCGACGAACTCCGCGCCCAGGTCGATTACCAGTCCCTCCAGCAGCAGTCGATCGTGGCGCGCAACGGGCTTGAAAAGGACAGCCTCGCCCTGGCGCGCACCATCGGCCTGCCGCTCGATCAGCAGTTCAATCTCACTGACAAGGTGCCCTACGCCGCATTTGACCAGCTGGATGTCGAAGCGGCCATCCGCGACGCCCGCGCCAATCGCAAAGATCTTGCCGCCATGGTTCAGCAGACCCAGGCCGCCCAGGAAGAGCGCAAGGCTGCCACAGCCGACCGCCTCCCCACCGTCAAGTTTGCCGGCGACTACGGCGACATCGGCGTCAATGTCCGCCATTCGCACGGCACCGGTGACGCTTCCGGCACCCTCAGCGTCCCCCTTTTCAAAGAATACGGCTTGCGCGGTGAGGCCCAGCAGGCGCAGGCTCAGTTGGACACTTCGAAGGCGCAGTTGAGCGATGCAAACGCCCAGGTCGATGCAGACGTCCGCGACGCGCTGCTCGATATCGCCTCCGCGCAGCAGCAGGTCCAGGTTGCAGGCTCCAGCGTCGAGCTCGCCGCGGAGGCTCTCAGCGAGGCCCAGCAGCGCTACGCCAACGGAGTTAGTGACAACCTCGCCGTAAGCCAGGCCGAGCAATCCGTGGCGCAGGCAAACGATCAATACGTGGCCAGCCTTTACCGGCACAATGTGGCCAAACTCAACCTGGCCCGCGCCCTCGGCGCAGCCCAGGACTACCGAAAATATCTGGGAGGAAAGTAAACGTGGCGGATTCAAACCCAACAGCAGTCCAACCCGAGCAGGACGAGAGCACGGAGATCAGCCAGCCGCGGTCACGGCGCAAGGGAGTCGTGATCGTCGTGCTTGTGGTGCTGGTGCTGGTCGCGGCCGGGCTCTGGTGGCGCTCCACCTTTACTGAGGATACCGACGACGCGCAGATCAATGGGCATCTCATTCAGATCAGCGCGCGCATTGCCGGTCAGATCATCAAGGTGGATGTCGACGAAAATCAGGTTGTCAAGGCCGGCGATCCTATCGCTGAGCTCGATCCGAAGGACTTTCAGGTCGCTGTCGAGAACGCCAAAGCCGCATTGGCCAGCGCTGAGGCCAACGCAGCCGCCGCGCAAGTCAATGTGCCCATCACCACCATCAACACCGGCAGCAACCTGTCGGCCGCAGGGGCCGACGTCACTGGCGCACAAGCCTCTGTCTCGCAGGCCCAGCAGCAATTGCAGGCTGCCCAGGCCCGCGTCGCTCAGGCCCAGGCCAACGACGTCAAGGCCCAGGCCGACCTTGCGCGCTACAAGCCGCTGGTCGAGAAGGACGTCATCAGCAAACAGCAGTTTGACGCCGCCGTAGCCGCCGCCGACGCAGCAAAGGCTGCACTGGCCGACGCGCAAGCCAGCCAACAGGCTGCCAGCGACGGAGTACGTGTGGCCCGCGAACGCGAAAAGCAATCCGTCGCCCAGCTCAAGTTCGCGCAGACCGGGCCTCAGCAGGTCGCCGCGCAAAACGCTCGCGCCCGTCAGGCCCAGGCCCAGGTCCAGCAGGCAAAGGCCCAGCTCGATCAGGCCCAGCTCAACCTCAGCTACACCAAAATCGTCGCTCCCGTCGCGGGCATCATTACCCGCAAGAGCGTCGAAATCAACCAGAACGTTTCCGTCGGTCAGAACCTGCTCACCCTCGTCTCGCTTGAGGACCTATGGATCACGGCCAACTTTAAGGAGACTCAGCTCAGACACATGGTCGCAGGCCAGCCTGTAACCATCCACGTCGACGCCACCGGCAAGGACTACAAGGGCAGCGTTACCCAGATCGGCGGCGCCACCGGCTCTGTTCTCTCGCTCTTCCCGCCGGAGAACGCCACCGGCAACTATGTCAAAGTCGTACAGCGCGTCCCCGTCCGCATTGATTTCACAGATCTCAAAGATGAGGACTCCACGCACCTGCTCCGTCCCGGCCTATCGGTCGAGCCCACGGTCCGCGTCAAGTAGGCCCCCCCAGCGGTCTTCCCGCAGGCCCGGGTCCAAAAAGAAAAGGCTGGACATATTTTTCCCATGTCCAGCCTCACCTTTTTGTCACAGCTTCGTCTGACAAAACGCGCGGCCCCGGAAAGAATTCATCTTACCCCTATATTTTTGCTTTGCGCCGGCGCCCTATTGTAATTGGAATACTTTCGCTGCCCGTCGGGCCGTCTCTTCGCCGACTCGGTTCGCGGTTTTTCGATCCTGCCTTGGTCGTGGAGGGTAGCCTTGTTCTCCAAGCGCCACCGCCGGATGAACGATATTGAAGGTAACTCGTTTTATATCGCTATGATACGCATTTTATTTTCTCTGCCGGTCCGGGCTCAATATCCGCGCCGCCAGCCCTCTCTCACCCCGGATCGACGCCGATGGTTAAATGCATCGGCCGGCACCCATATGTCCAAGAGGCGGCGGGAATCCCGACTGCCCAGGCACAAGCCATCGGCCCATGTTTTGAACGGAGCTTCTTGCGGTGCCTCGCTGCAATCTCACCGCGGCATCGGACGGCTTCATCACCCAGGACCGCGCAATCGCCAGCCGCAGGTTCCGGCAGATCGATTTGGAGGTATAGCACCATGAAGATGGCATCAAATTGGAAACTCTGTATCCTCGGCGCAACCGCTTTCACAGGACTCTTTTTCCTCGCGGGCTGCAGTTCCATGTCCACCGCGGCAGGCGGAACCACGGCTAACCAGCCAGGCTCCGCACCCATGGTCATCACCGTGAGTGATGCGCCCCTGGGCAATATCCTGTCCGCCAAAATCACCCTCTCCGCCATTGCCGTGGCTCCCACCGGCGGATCGCCGGTCAGTGTGCTCTCGAACCCCGAGACCGTCGAGCTTTCCGGCCTCGGCGCCATGCAGGAGCCCATCGAGCTCACCAGCCTTGCGCCCGGCACATACAACTCCGTCACCGTCACGGTCTCTGCCGCGCAGGTCACCTATCTCGACCCCACCACCGGTCAGCCTGTCACGGCCAGCGCCACGCTCAGCTCGCCCTCCGTCACTGTGGCCCTCAATCCCGCTCTCAGCTTCACCACCACCAGTGAGGTCGATCTCCACCTCGCCTTCAACCTCGCGCAGTCCTTCGCGATTTCCGGCTCCACCGTCACCTTCACTCCGGCGATCAGCACCTCCGCCGCTCAGGTCGAGAATGAAAATAACACCGACCGCGAAGTCGAAGTCACCGGCATGGTTGTCGCCATCAGCTCCACCAGCATCACCGTGCAATCGGGAGACTCCGGCCAGCAGTTCACCTTCGCCATCAACGGCTCCACCCTTTTCCCGTCCGGCGTAACCCCCGCCACCATTGCCCAGAACTCCATTGTCCAGGTTAAGGGCCAGACGCAAAGCGACGGAACACTCCTCGCCCTGTCCATCACCCCGCTTGTCGCCGGAATGATGGGCTCCGGCCAGCAGGAAGAGGGTGCCAAGGGCATCGTCGTGATGGTGGCGCGTAATACAGCAGGCAACCTCACCAGCTTCACCATGGTCCCGCAGGAAGACTTCGGCTCCATGATGCCGTCTGCGATGACCCTCAACGTGCTCGTCGCCTCTTCCACCACCTACGGCATCAATGAGGATGCAACCCAGCTCGGCCTCAGCGCTTCCATGTTCAACGCCTCGGAGATCTTCCCCGGCCAGGCCGTGATGGTCGGCGGCGCCATGGATTCCAGCGGCAACCTCGGCGCCACGCAAATCACCCTTGGCGGTGAGAACGTTGCGGGCGTCCTCGCCGCGGCCCCGCAGGCCTCCGGCTCCAACCTCGACTTCTCACTCGCTCTCCCCGTGCCGTCCTTCCTCAGCAGCTATGAGAAGCTCGTCACGCTCAACGCCGTCGCAGGGCCCAACACCCAATACGGCAACGGCCTCACCGCTTCCAGCTTCACCTCGCTGGCTGCTAACACCCCCATCCAGGTCCACGGCTATCTGCTTGTCGATCAAAGCGGCAACTACCTGCTGACCGCCTCTGAGATCGCCCAGCCGGAAACCCCTGAAACTCCGGAAGGCAACTGACCCCAACCCGCACCAACCTCGCAATCAATGCGTGGCGCTCCTCCCCGGAGCGCCACGCACCCCGCAGCTCTCCCGCCCAGCAAGCCCCATGTATTCCTGCATCGGATGTCCGTGCATTTTTAGTCGTGCTATGTTAATCCATCGAGCCCAGCCTGCAAGTCAGCGAGTGACTCGGCGATCTTGCACAAACCAAGGATTGCGGCGACTTCCAGCTCTAGTTCGCTAATGAAGGGTAATCGTTGGCTCGATGCGTGTCAGTCTACGCCTGAGGCGCAGGGGGAGTCGGAGTCAACCCATGGCGGTACATGATCTCCGCCATCTTCGCGCGATCAGGCGGACCACCCACCGCCGCATTGATTACTTCGGCACACTCCCGGAAGAACTGCGGGCCGATCGCCGCGGGTGTGACAATGGTCAGCGTCTTCGCGTCTTCCGTGCCGTTGTTATCGAACCGGTGAACGGAGCCCCGCGGAATGCAGAGTGCCTGGCCCGGGCCCACGTCGACCGGCTTGCCGTCCACGGTCCAGGTCAACACACCCTCAACGCCGTAGACTGTCTCCTCGTAATGGTCGTGGCTGTGCGCAGGCGCAATCAAACGCTGCCCTGCGGGGATAAGGACCTCAAAGACTGCGACTGTGCCGGACGAGTTCTCGCCTGTCACTAGAAAGCGCACGGCGAGCGACCCCAGGCGGATCGTTTCGTCGGCAGGATTTACACATGGATTGATAGTATCCATTGGCATTGAGACGTCCGTCTCTTAATGCTTATTCGACTTTGCGTCGTTCCTTATGCAGGTGGCAGAAGTTCCAGCCCATACCTGGGGACGGCCGCGAGCGCCCGGCCGATCAGTTCTTTGCTTGAAGAAGGCGGCGTCGCTGAACGGTCCATGGCAGGCTCGAACACTTCAGTAAAGAAGCCTTCAAGGCCTCCCGGAGTGGTTAACACCAGAGCCCTTGCCTGGCTGTCACCTGCGTTTCGAAATGAATGAGGGATTCCGCGGGGAAGAAATGCGAAGTCTCCAGCCGATGCCGTGATTGTATCCTCGCCCACCCGCATTGTCAGAGTGCCCTCGAGAATGTGGAACGACTCATCTTCGCGATGGTGAACGTGCGGCGGTTTGCCTCCGCCGGGGACGACAGATACCTCCGCCAGAAAGAATGCGCCGTCTGTCTCTTTGCCCGTAATGAGAAACGTCATTAACTCGCCGGGGCCCCAGTAGGCCGCGCCGCTTCCCCGAGGGACATGCATCACTCGGTTGCTCTGCGACAGAGTTGCTGATCCATTCCCTTCGTTGCTGTGCTTCAATATTGCCATTCTGGTCTCTCCATGCGGTAAACTCTGTTGACCTTTACATAGAAAGTAAACATCGTTTACTATCATTGTCAATGAGTTTATTTAAGGAAAATTCGCCTATCAAAACCAAGGACATGCTCATCGGCGCGCTGCTGCGTGTTCCGGCCGAGGCCATTCACCGGCGTATCCTCCGCGATCTGAATACAGCGGGCTTTACGGAACTCAGTCCGCCGCACATGGCACTCTTCCGGTTTCCCGGCCCCGACGGTTTCCGCCCCGGCGTTCTTGCCGAGCGCGCTGGAATGAGCAAACAGGCAATGAATCGCCTGCTCGGGAGTCTCGAAAATCTGGGATATTTGGTCCGATCCGACGCGCCGGATGAGGGCCGCGCACGAATTGTCCGCTTTACAAAGCGCGGACACGCCGCGTGGGCCAAGGCGCTGGAAGTGCTCCGCGAAATCGAGCGCGAATGGCGTGCAGAGCTTGGCCCAAAGGATTTCTCACAACTCAAGGAGTTGCTTTTCCGCGTCTGGGAGAGCCCGTTAGTCCGCTAGCCGCTCGCTTCCCATTGAAGCGATCAGTCCCGGCTCGTGAATAACAGGTAACTCTAGTAGGCTCGTTGCTCGTGCTTCTGTCTCGCGTCTCGTGAGTCCGTAAATAGGTCCAATTGCCATCAGGTTTTCGATGATGGTCAAAGACTCGAACAACCCGAGCTCCTCGGGCAGTACACCTAGATTCCGCCGGATTTCAACTCCATGATCTCGGAAACCCAGTCCGCCGATGGACACAGAACCACTGTCTGGCTCTTCGAGCCCGGAGAGCAAGCGCAGCAGCGTGGACTTGCCAGCACTGTTAGCCCCCAGTAAGGCACAAATGCCCGGTTCAACGACCAGGTCTACGCCTCGGAGAACAGGCTGAGAGGCATAACTCTTCGTAGCGGCTCTGCAGTCGATCACTCTGTTGCCCCCAAATGAGTTAACCATACGAAATATTCCGCGTCCGTCTACCAATCCGGTGCTCATTCCGCGACAACAAGCCAACCCGCTCATTGACCCATCGCCGTCGGCTTGTCCGCAACATCCATCCTCCCCACCCATCAGAGTCCTCCGTCCCCGCTGCGTATAGACTGGTCTGGCAGCGCAGCCATGAAAGACTCGATCCACGTTTCCAAAGAGAACTACCTCAAGGCCATCCTCGAAGCCGAGGCCGAAGGCCACCAGGTCATCCCCGCCACGCTCGCCCACTGGCTAGAGGTCTCCGCGCCCCCAGTTCTCCCGCCCAGCAAACCCCATGTATTCCTGCATCGGATGTCTGTGGGTTCCTGGTTGTGCTGTGTCAATCCATCGAGACCAGCCTGCCAGTCCACGAGTGACTCGGCGATTATGCGAAACTGGCAAGTCGCCCGCCTTCTCATTTATCCTTGCCAAGTGTCGAAGCGAATCTTCCAAATCGTCGTAGCTCTAGTTGTCTTCCTTGGGGCAATGACACCGCTGGCGAATTACTTCGATACCTGGGACAAGGGTCCAGCCGCCGCTCCAGTCAACGACACTGAACTCCATTTGACTGCCTGGGTGGTTGGCGCCGGTTTTGTGCTGGTGATGGCGAAATTGATGCGTTACATCCCGGCTTTCACAGGTGGCGTGAAGCGCGTCGATTGCCCTCGGCAAATCCCCACCTTCTCTTCCCCAGCCTGCGATAAATATGCCGAACCGACCAGCAGTCCCCCTGTCGTAGCCCTCAGAATCTGATTTCTCTCTTGTGAGACCCGCTGGAAACGACAGCTCCGGTGCGCTTTCGTGCGCCTGCTGTCCCCCATAACTCGCGCGCACTCAATTGAGAGGTTATTTGATGCATCGTTCCCAGTTGGCCGTGTTCCTGCGGCAATTTGTCCCCTCGGTCTTTCTTCTCGTTCTTTTCTATCCGTATGCGTCGGCTCAGTCTGGCGTGACCTTCGGCGGCCTGTCCGGTACGGTCACGGACACATCTGGAGCCGTCGTTTCCGGAGCTCACGTCGCAGCCTCCTCGCTGGATAACGCGGTCCGGCGCGACGCGATTACCAGCGCCGATGGCACGTTTGTCTTACTCAACCTACCAAGTCAAAGTTATCAGCTTGCGGTCTCAGCCACTGGCTTTGCCGTCTGGCGAAATCCCTCCGTCGCCGTCGCAGTTGGGCGGAACACCAGCATCACCGTGCGGCTGGCTCCAGCACGCGCCACACAACAGGTCACCGTTCATTCGCAAACAGAGGCACTAGACACCTCCCAGACTTCTCCGGTGGCGAACATCGACCGAGACCGCATCGAGGAACTCCCTATCCCCAGTCGCAATTATCTCAATTTCGCGCTGCTTGCTCCGGCAATCGCCGCGGCCAATCCGGCACTCGCGCAGCAAACTCCAGGAATCGAGGCCAGCGGCTTCAGTGCCGGCGGCCTGCGTCCCACGAGCAACGCACTCTACATTGACGGCACCGACGATAACGATGAATACACGGGCCTGAGCCGAACGGAGCTTTCGCCGGAAGCCATTAGCGATTTCCAGATCGTAAACCACGGATATGCCGCACAGTCCGGCGGGTCGGCGGGAGGCTCGGTGAACGTAGAGACGCGCTCGGGCGGAAACCTCCAGCATGGCGATGCATTTCTCTTCGTGCAGAACGGCGCTCTGAACGGCACACCGGCTCTGGAAGTCGTCCCCCGCAAGCCCGACGAGAGTCGTCTGCGCGCCGGGCTCTCCACCGGAGGCCGCATCGAAAGAAACCGCCTCTTCTATTACCTCGCCGGCGAGCAGGAGTTGGCGCGTGGCGAAGACGCGAGCGACTTCGGTCCAGCGCTTGCTGCCACCATCGATGGAGCCATGAATCAGGCAGGTGCTCTCCGCGGCTTTCGCTTGCAGCAGGGATTCTTCCCGACCACAAATGAGGAGATCGAGCTTTCCGGGCGGCTGGACCGCGACTCCGCGACCCAGAGCATGATGCTTCGCTATGCGCTTACCAACAATCGTTCCGTCAACGACGCCTTCCATACCGGCGATCTCTCCGACCTGAGCACACGCGGGTCGGCATTCTACAACGACAACAGCATCAACGGCGCCTGGAGTTGGACGCTCTCGCCCCGGTTGCTTAACCAGCTCGACTTCGAGGTCGCACAGCGGCGAGTTGCTCTGCGCACAGCAGTCACCCAGGAGCCCGGCATCGTTGTCGCTGGTATCGCGCAGTTCGGCACGCCCTGGGATGGGAACAGCCGCCGCTACGAAACCCACATCGACCTTGGCAACATCGTCATCCGGCAGCACGGTAAACACCTCGTCCAGGCCGGCATCGCTGCCAGCCACATCGCTTTGCGCTCTGCTGATCTCGGCGGCTTCCAGGGCCTGTATGTCTTTCCTTCCCTGGCCGCCCTGGCGGCTGCGCAACCCGATTTCTACACCCAGAACTTCGGCGATCCCGATACCAACTTCAGCGAGTTGCGCACGTCGGCATGGCTGCAGGATCACTGGACCCCGTCGTCCCGCCTCGCACTGGATTACGGCTTGCGCTACGAAGACAACCGCTTACCCTCTTCGTTCCCGAAGCACCCGTTCAATTTCAGTCCCCGCTTCGGCTTCGCCTGGTCGCCGTCGAGACCCTGGGTCGTGCGCGGAGGCTTCGGCATCTTCTTCGATCGTTACCTGCTCTCCACCGTCAATCGCATCGAGGAGTTCAACGGTGTGCGCGCCCAGCAGCAGATTGTCGACGGCACCGAAGCTGCCTCTCTCTACCAGTCCGGGCAGACTTTCACCGCACCTCTTCCCGGCATTGCGCCGAGCGTTTGGCAGGCGCAGCGTGGCCTGGCAAATCCATACGCCGAAACAGCATCGCTCGGCATTGAGCATCAACTGCCCGCACAATGGACCGTCAGTGCCGAGTATCGCTTCGTTCGTGGTGTAAAGCTTGGGCGCACCATCAACAGCAACCTCACGCCTCCTGTCCTCCTCACCGCTCAAAACGCGTCCAGTCTCGACATTCCCACGCCCACACCGCAGCAGCTTGGCCGTTTAGTCTTTTCCCCACAGCGCCTCAACCCGGCATATGACGCTATCAACCAGTTTCAGACCGAAGCCAGCTCTGACTACAACGGTGCAACACTGACCGTGAACCGGCAATTCACTGAGGAGTTCGAGCTGATGGCCGGCTACACCTTCTCCAAAACCGTCGATGACGCTTCCATCGATGCCGAGCAGCCGCAGAATCCCTATGCGCTCGCGCAGGAGCGCTCTCCGTCACTGGACGATCAGCGCCATCGATTCGTGATGAGCGGTCTCTGGGTAATCGGTCCCGACCTCGACGACCCCGAGGACGCTGCCCGCGCGGCAAAACCCAACGCGTTCCAGAAGATCGTGTATGGCTTGGAATTTGCTCCGATTCTCCAGGCGAGCAGCGGCTTCCGCGATAATGCGTTGACTGGCGTGGACAGCAATCGCGAGCACAGCTATCCTTTCGAGGCCAGGCCGCTTGGCTACGGACGCAATAGTTTGCAGACTCCCCCGCAGTTGCAGTTTGATCTTCGCGTGCTGAGGATGCTTCCTATCTGGCGCGGACATCTCGACATTGTAGCCGAGTCATTTAATCTGTTGAACCGGCAGAACGTGGATCTCCTGAATCCGGTGTACGGATCGAATGCGCCTGCGACGCCGAATTTAGGCACGCCTCTCCAGGAATCGGATGCGCGGCGCATTCAGTTTTCCCTGGATTATGAATATTGAACAACCGTCGCATGAGGTATTCGGTAGATTTGGCCCGTTCCGAAGACGGCCACACTCAGTTAGATGGTTAACAGGGCAACCCGCCCATTGACCCGTGCAGGTTCACTTGTCCGCAATCTGCATCCTCCACCTCTCTCGAAATCCTCCGTCCCACACCCGCGTATAGACTAGTCTGGCAGCGTAGCCATGAAAGACTCGATCCACGTTTCCAAAGAGAACTACCTCAAGGCCATCCTCGAAGCTGAGGCCGAAGGCCACCAGGTCATCCCCGCCACGCTCGCCCACTGGCTCGAGGTCTCCGCGCCCGCCGTCACCATGGCCCTCAAGCGCCTCAAGCGCGACGGCCTCGTCGAGGTCGGCCCCGACGGTATCGTCCGCCTCACCCCAGCCGGCCGAGAAACCGCCTACCGCACCGCCCTCCGCCACCACCTTATCGAGCGCATGTTGAGTGAGGTCTTCGGCATGGAGTGGTATGAGATCCACGAAGAAGCCGAGCGCCTCGAACACGCCGTTTCGCCCGCCTTCGAAACCAAGCTCAAAGAGAAACTCGGTGAAGCCGGTGCCTGCCCGCACGGCAACTCCGTCCTGCCCGAGAGTCCCGCCCAGCGCAAACAGCGTGGAGAACTGCCCCTCTCCGAGGCCGTCCCAGGGCGAAGCTACACCGTCGTCAGTCTCCATGAGCGCGACCACAAGCTCCTGCTCTTCCTCCACGGCGCCGGCATCGGTCCCAGCCGCAGCCTCCGCATCCTCAGTCAGAACTACGACCAAACCGTTTCCATTGAATTACCTACAGGCATTTCGATCCTTGGCCGCCCCGCCGCTGAAGCTGTCTGGCTCCGGCCGGAGTTTTAATGTAATTAAAAGTAAGATTAATTAATTAACTGCAATTAACTGTTTGTGGCATACTGAGATTGTCACAGATCAGCACCACCATCTTCAGCTCTTTTTCATGGCCACAGAAACTTCATCCCGGGTCGCGCTTCCCGAGCCCTCCCTCCCGGAGGTCTTCTCCACCGTCAGCGTCTCCCGCTCACCCTTTTACTGGCGCAGGCTCCTCGGCTTCCTTGGCCCCGGTTTTCTCATCTCCGTCGGCTATATGGACCCCGGCAACTGGGCCACTGACATCGCCGGAGGCTCGCGTTTCGGCTACACCTTGCTCTTCGTCATCATGGCCTCCAATCTCATGGCCATCCTGCTCCAGAGCCTCTCACTCAAGCTCGGCGTAGCCACTGAGCGCGACCTCGCCCAGCTCTGCCATGAGAGTTACGGCCCCAAGGTCAGCTTTGTCCTCTGGGTCATGGCCGAAATCGCCATCGCTGCCTGCGACCTGGCCGAGGTCATTGGCTCGGCCATCGCGCTCGAGCTGCTCTTCCATATTCCACTCTTCTACGGCGTGCTCATCACAGGCCTCGATGTCCTGATCATCCTGCTCCTCCAGCGTTGGGGTTTCCGCTATATCGAGGCGCTGGTCATCGCGCTCATCGGAACCATCCTGGCGATGTTCGGCGTGCAGATGTTCCTCTCGCGGCCTGACTACTGGCCCGCCCTGCACCACCTCATCCTTCCCTCGTCGTCCATCCTTACCGACCCCGCCATGCTCTACATCGCCATCGGCATGTTGGGCGCAACCGTCATGCCCCACAATCTCTATCTGCATTCGTCCATCGTGCAGAGCCGCCGCTACCCGCGCACGCCATCCGGCAAGCGTGAAGCCATCCATCTCGCCAACGTCGACTCCGCCCTGGCCCTCACGCTTGCCCTCTTCGTCAACGCCGCCATCCTCGTCGTGGCCGCCGCCGTCTTCCATCGCAGCGGTCACTTTGATGTCGCCGCCATCCAGGACGCCTACAAACTCCTCAGCCCGCTCGTCGGCGCCGCTGGCGCCAGCACCCTCTTTGCCGTCGCGCTGCTCGCCTCCGGGCAGAACTCCTCCATCACCGGAACCCTCGCCGGCCAGATCGTGATGGAGGGCTTCATCCACATCCGCGTCTCGCCGTGGCTCCGCCGCCTCATCACTCGCGGCCTGGCCATCATCCCTACCGTGATCGTCGTTGCGGTCACCGGCGAGCAGGGAACTGAAAAGCTGCTCATCCTCAGCCAGGTCATTCTCTCCCTGCAGCTCAGCTTTGCCGTCATCCCGCTGGTGCTCTTCACCGGCAGCCGCAAGCGCATGGGCGAGTTTGTCAACGGCCGCTGGTTGCAGACGCTGGCCTGGGCCACCGCCATCCTCATCGCCGCCCTCAACGCCTGGCTCCTCATCCAAACCGCCATGGGCCGCTGAGCACGCGCGGCCGTCAACACCCCTTGGCCCAACATTTTCTCTATCCTCCTCATTCCATTCATAAAAAGCCTGACGCCGTTTTGCAGATCATTTGCCTCCCGAAGCGCACAATAGAACCAGAATGAAATCAAGGCGTCCAACCCGCGGCCCAATCTGTCAGACATGCGCCCGGTCTATTTCGTCGGACATCCCGCCAGTTTATACCCCCCTACAATATCTTTCTTTTCTACCGAAAGCTCGCACAAAATCTCAATCTAACCTTCGCCTAATCGTCGCTTTTCAAGGGTCGGACCTGTGCCGGCCCAGCCTCTACACTGGAGAAGTCATGTCCCATTTCAATCCCCCCATCGCACGCAGGCAGCGCACTCAGACCACACTCCACGGCATCACCCTCACCGACGATTACGCCTGGCTCCGCCAGAAAGATGACCCCGATGTCATCGCCTACCTGGAGGCGGAAAACGCCTACGCCGAGGCCAACCTCGCTCCGCTCGCATCGCTACGCGAAGACCTATACCGCGAGATGCTCAGCCACATCCAGCAGACCGACGTCTCTGTCCCCTACTTCGACGACGGCTATTGGTACCTCACCCGCACGCAGGAGGGCCTGCAGTACGGCATCCACTGCCGCCGTCGCGGCTCCCTCAAAGCGCCCGGGGACGACGCCCCGGAAGAGGTCGTTCTCGATGGCAACCAGCTCGCCCAAGGCCACGCCTTCTTCGCCATCGGAGAGGTTGCCATCACAGATGACGGCCGCTGGGTCGCCTACGCCACTGACACCACGGGCTTTCGCCAGTACACCCTCCACATCAAAGACATGCAGACCGGCGAAACCCTCCCCGGCGTAGTCGAGCGTGTCGGCTCCGCCGTTTGGGCCGCTGACAATTGCACCCTCTTCTACACCGTCGAGGATGAGGAGCAGAAACGCCAGTACCAGCTCTGGCGCCACTCCCTGGGCACGCCGCACACGCAGGATGCCCTCATCTACCAGGACGACGACGAGCGCTTCAACGTTGGCTTGGGTCGCACCCGTGACGGCCAATATCTCATCCTTGAGTCCGCGAGCCACATCGCCACCGAGGCCCAGGTCCTGCTCGCCGCGGAGCCCCAGGGCACATGGAGACTCATCAGCCCGCGCCGCGACGACCACGAATACTCCGTCGATCATCGCAACGGCCTCTGGTACATCCGCACCAACGACAAGGGCCGCAACTGCCGCCTCGTTACCGCGCCCGCCGAAGCTCCCGGCGAGGCCAACTGGACGGAGCTGCTGCCCCACCGCAAACAGGTCATGCTTGAGGACGCGGACCTCTTCGCCGGCTTCTTCATTGCCTGCGAGCGCGAGGCCGGCCTGCCGCGCCTGCGCCTATGGCGCTTCACCGGCGACGGACCCCACGCCGAACCCGCCGGGGAGATTGCCTTCCCTGAGCCCGCCTACAGCGCCAGCTCCCACATCAATCGCATCTTTGACACGACCACCTTCCGCTATGCCTATCAGTCCCTCGTCACGCCCAGCTCTGTCTATGAGTACGATGTCGCCACCGGCGCATCCACCCTCCTCAAGCAGCTTGAGATTCCCGGCGGCTTCGATCGCGCGCTCTACCATAGCGAACGCATCCTGGTCCCGGTGCCCGGAGGCGACGGCACTACCGCCTCCGACGGCGTTCAGGTGCCCGTCTCACTGGTCTACCGCAAGGACAAGCGCGTCCCCGGACGCAATCCCCTCTACGTTTACGGCTACGGCTCTTACGGGTATTCGCTTCCGCTCGGCTTCAGCTCCAACCGGCTCTCTCTGCTCGACCGCGGCGTCGTCCTCGCCTATGCCCACATCCGCGGCGGCGGCGACCTGGGCAAGCCCTGGCACGACGCCGGCAAGATGCTCGCCAAGCGCAACACCTTCACTGACTTCGTTGCTGCGGTCGAGCACCTCGTCGGCGCAGGCTACGGCGACCCCGCGCGCGTAGCCATCGAGGGCGGATCCGCGGGCGGCTTGCTGATGGGAGCGGTCACCAACCTGCGTCCCGACCTCTTCCGCGCCGTCCTCTCCCACGTCCCCTTCGTCGACGTGATGAACACCATGCTCGACGCCTCGCTGCCCCTCACCGTACCTGAGTACGAGGAGTGGGGCAATCCCAACGAGGAGACCTATTTCAAGTACATGCTAAGTTACTCGCCCTATGACAACCTGAAAGCGGCTAGTTATCCGGCTATGTTAGTCAAAACGTCGCTCTTTGACAGCCAGGTCATGTATTGGGAGCCGGCCAAGTATGTGGCCAAGCTCCGCACGCTCAAGGCTGACAGCAATCCGCTGCTGCTCGTCACCAACATGCAGGCCGGCCATGGCGGCGCCAGCGGCCGCTACGACTATCTGAAGGAGATTGCCCTCGACTACGCATTTCTTTTGCGCGAACTGGGGCTGGTCCGTGCTGCGCAGTCCTGATGCGAACTGCACGCGCAGAATAGCAAGCGAACGGAAGACCGGAGGGGTCTAAACCGGCGGCAGCGCATCCACCACCGGCACACCCGCCGGTGGTTTGAACTGGAACATATCCGCCGCAACCGGCGCATTGGTCTGCTCATCGGTAAACGAGAACCGCGTAAGCGCGCCGTCGATCTCTTCCACTTCAATGCCGGTGATGGATCCGTCCGCCGTCACCGTCAGCGTTACGCGCCGCACCCGCTTTTCCTGCCCCTTCGGCTGGCCCGTCAGCATGAACGCGCCTCCGGGCGCGGGGGCCAGCACGAGATTGTCCATCTCTTTCGCCAGTTGCGTGTGACCCAGCAGAAAGCGAAGCGGAGAGCGCAGGTCGTCCAGCTTGCTGGCGCCGATCCGCTGCACCTGCGGATCCCCGCGGGTGTAGAACCAGGCAAACTTGCCGTCGAGCAGAAACAGCTTGCCCGCCGGCGAGGTGTAATCCCAGCGCATACGTCCCGGCTTCAGCAGCAGCAGAGTGCCGCTCTCCGTGCGGCTCATGCCCATGCCCTCGTAGCTCTCGATAAAATGGGTGCGCAGCGAGTGCAGCTGGTTATAGTGCCGGTCCACGCGCAACGCCAACTCCTGCGCGGAAAGCGCGTGCTGCTGTGCATGGAGGCATACGGAAAACATCGCCGCGGCCGCCAGTAAAGCGCCGCGCCGTGCAATCGCCCGCGCGGTCATTGCACCATCTGAGTGCAGTTGGTGCCGCCCGCCGGGTCAGCCTTCATCGCGCCGCCCGAGTCCAGGCAGAACCCGCGGTCGCCCGTCTTGCCCAGCGTGGCCGGCACGGCCGTGGCCGTGTAGCTCGTGATGCGGTCCGTGTTGTTGATGTTCACCTTGGTGCAGTTGGTGATGTTGAAGATGTAGCCGGACTTGATGCCCGTGGCCAACTCGCCGTTGATCACCTGCGCGGCGGTCGGGCTCGGGGGCCCGGAGTTCGGATCGCCCGCCAGGGCCGGCAAAGTGCAGGCGTACCCGCTGGTCGGATACGTCGACTCATACATCGACTCCGCTTCCTGAATCGTCTGCAGCGACTTCTGCGCGGAAAGCTCGTTGGCATGCTTGCGAATCTTGCCTGCCGTGGGAATCGCCACCAGCATGAGGATCAGGATGATGGAGATGACAATCAGCAACTCCATCAGCGTGAAGCCGTTAGGCCCCGGCGTCGTGCGCCCGTTGTTGCGGAAAGTTTGGTTGCGCTTCATGGAAATCCCGAGCCTCATGGGTTGGACCGCCTGTTGAGTCCATCCGAGAAAATCCTACAACGGATAGACGCGGAAGGGAAATGCGGCGCTCACAGGGGCGCAGTTCCGCCCATCCTGCCCGCCGCGCCCACCTACATCTTGTCCAGGTGACGAAAGCCGCTGGTACCGAGAAACATGAACGAAAACAGTATGAAGTTGTAGCTGGCATGGACCAGCACGCTGGCCGCCAGCGACCGCGTGCCCAGCCGCGCCCAGCTCAGCACCAGGCTCACGCACACCAGCAGCAGAAACGGGCCCATGGCGTAGCCCGTCTGGTCCCCATGCAGCAGCGCAAACAGGACGCTCGTCGCAACCGAGGCAACGCCCATCGCCGGCCGCGACCACTGCGGATGCGCATTCTCATCCGCGAACTGCCGCGGCGCGCCGTTCATCTTCTCCGCCGCCCAGTCAAACGCCGTGCAGAAGGCCGGCAGCAGAAACCCGCGAAATGCCAGCTCCTCAAAGAACGGCGCCGCCGTCACGCCGAAGAGAAACAGCAGCCAGGCAGCGCCGGGCATACGAAAGATGCGGTCAATCGGCGCGTCGGTTGGCCCCGGAATCAGCACCCCATTGGCCAGCGCAAGCAGGAAGCAGAGGATCGCCGCGCTGACCAACCTGCCGCGCAGCACCAGCGCGGTGCGCCCACGCCACTGGATTCCGGCAAAGAAACTCCTGTGCCACAGCAGCGGAAAGATCAGAATGCTGCCCGCAAAGGTCAGCAGGTAGAAGATGGCCTCCGTGCCGAGCGTGTAGTGAATATCGTTCGCGGCCTGGGCCAGCGTCGTTACTCCGAAGAGGTGAAACTCCAGCGCGGCGCGAGCTGCCATGCTCGCTCCAAACAGCCCGCAAAGCGCAAGCAACGCCAGAATCCCCACATGGCCCATGTTCGGAATGCGCGGTTCTTCGACGATCTCCGGATCGATGAACTGGCGAAAGAGCAGCGGCGCACTCTCGGTGGTCGGCGGTTCTGCCTTGGACTCCAAGGCAGCGGCTTCGTTCTCCGCAGGCTGCTGCTGCGCCGCAGGCTCCGGCTCAAATGGGAACTGCCCGGGCGTCATGCTCACGGAGTCACCGGCTTCCTGCTGCGCGGCGCGGAAGCACTCTTTGGCGTGCGGGGCCTTCCTGCCACGCGCGCCTTCGCCTTGCCTTGCGCTGGCCCATTTTCTTCGGGCGGTGCTGTCTCCGGCGCTGCGCTTTCCAGCTCTTCGTCCACAGCGGCCAGTTTGCCGTTGGAGGAGGCGTAATAGCGCGCAAGAAACTGGCCGGTATACGAGCCGGGCGTGATCGCAATCTTGGCCGGGCGGCCTGCCCCCACCAGCCTGCCGCCGTCCTCGCCGCCGTCCGGGCCCAGGTCGATGATCCAGTCGGCGTTGCGCATCACATCCAGGTTGTGCTCAATGATGATGATCGTATTGCCCAGGTCCGTCAGCCGGTGCAGCACTTCCAAGAGCTTGCGCACATCGTCAAAGTGCAACCCCGTCGTCGGCTCATCCAGCAGATACAGCGTGCGCCCGGTCTGCCGCTTGCTCAACTCGCGGGCCAGCTTCATGCGTTGCGCTTCGCCGCCGCTCAGCGTCGTTGCGCTCTGCCCCAGATGCACATAACCCAGCCCCACATCCACCAGTGTTTGCAGCTTCTGCCGCACCTGGGGCACATCGGTCAGCAACGTGAGCGCGTCTTCAATCGTCAGGTCCAGAATGTCTGCGATGGAGTGCCCGTGGAACTTCACTGCCAGCGTCTCCTGGTTATAACGCCGCCCGTTGCACACCTCGCACTGCACGTAGACGTCCGGCATGAAGTTCATTTCAATTCGCCGTTGCCCATCGCCCTGGCAGGTCTCGCAGCGCCCGCCGCCCACGTTGAAGCTGAAGCGGCCCGGCTTGTAGCCGCGCTCCCGCGCCTCCGGCAGCATGGCAAAGAGGTCGCGGATCGGCGAAAAGACCTGCGTATAGGTGGCTGGATTGGAGCGCGGCGTGCGTCCAATGGGTGACTGGTCAATCCTGATAACCTTGTCGATCTGCTCGGCGCCGGTGAGCGCGTCATGCACGCCAGGTTCCTCGCGTGAACCGTAGAGCGCCTTGGCCAGCGAGCGATACAAAATGTCGTTGATCAGGGTGCTCTTGCCGCTGCCGCTGACGCCTGTCACCACGGTCATCACACCCAGCGGCACGCGAATTGTCAGATCCTGCAGGTTGTGTTCGCGCGCGCCGGTCACGGTGAGCCATCTGCCGGTGAGCCTGCGCGGCTGGTTGCGGTGCAGGATGCCCGCGGAGCCGGAGAGATAGCGCCCGGTAAGGGACTCCGGGCAGTCCATAATCTGCTGCGGCGTGCCCTCCGCCACCACATACCCGCCCAGCCGCCCCGCGCCCGGTCCCAGGTCCAGCACATAGTCGGCGTGGCGGATGGTGTCTTCATCGTGCTCAACAACAAGAACGGTGTTGCCCAGGTCGCGCAACTGCTCCAGCGCCTGGATCAGGCGCAGGTTGTCGCGCTGGTGCAGGCCGATCGAGGGCTCATCCAGCACATAGAGCACACCGCGCAGCCGCGAGCCAATCTGTGTGGCGAGGCGGATGCGCTGGCCCTCGCCGCCGGAGAGCGTGGCCGCGTTGCGGTCCAGCGCCAGGTAGCTCAGGCCTACCGCGCAGAGAAATTCCAACCGCTCCACAATTTCGCGGCGGATGCGTTCGGCGATCAGCGCCTCGCGCGCGGTGAAGCTGAGATTGATGGCCGCCGAAAGCGCGCGGTTCAGCGGCAGGGACGTAAAGTCGGCGATGGAAAGCCCACCAATCTTCACCGCCAGCGACTCCGGCCGCAGCCGCTTGCCCCGGCAGACCGGGCAGGGCGTCGCCGACATGAAGCTCATCATGTACTCGCGATAGCCGTCGCTGCGAGCCTCCTCCACGCTGTCGCGCAGGTAAGCCAGAATGCCGTGAAATCCGGTACGCGGCGCTTCGCCCTTGGGCGGGCCATACACCAGGATGTGCTGCTGCCTGGCCGGCAGGTCCTCGAAGGGGGTTTTGAGGTCGATCTTGTAACGATCCGCAGCCAATTGGACCAGCTTGAGCAGGTACTGAGACGCCGACCCTGGGCCAAGGCCGCCGTCCAGCAGCGGCTTTGACCAGTCGGTGATCACCTTTGCCGGGTCGAAGTCGTAGAGCGAGCCCAGACCGTGGCACTCCGGGCATGCTCCAAAACTTGAGTTGAAGCTGAAACTACGCGGCTCCAGCTTGGGCACGTCCAGACCGCAGTCCGGGCAGGCCATCGACGAGGAAAACAACTGCTCGTCGCCGCCGGCCAGCGTAACCAGGACCAGCCCGTTGGCCAGTTGCAGAGCCTTGACGACGGCGGCTTCCAGACGCTTTTCCACGGATGCCTTGCCCGCCGCATCGGTCTTCAGCAGTACGCGATCGACAATGGCTTCGACGGTGTGGTTCTTGCGCTTGTCCAGAGCAGGCGGCTCTGAGAGGTCAGAGATCACACCGTCAATACGCGCGCGAAAGCCCTGCTGATCGAGTCCATCCAGCAGCTCCTTGAATTCGCCCTTGCGCCCCCGGACTATCGGCGCCATCACCGTTACGCGTTCCCCCGCGCCAAGCTGCAAAATGCGTTGGACAATCTGGTCAGCGGTCTGCCGCGCGATGGGCCGCCCGCAGTTGGGGCAGTGCGGCGTGCCCACTGAGGCGTAAAGCAGGCGCAGGTAATCGTAGATCTCCGTGATGGTGCCCACGGTGGAGCGGGGGCTGCGGCTGGTGGTCTTCTGCTCGATGGAGATGGCCGGGCTCAACCCCTCGATCGAATCCACATCGGGCCGCTCAATCTGGTCAAGGAACTGACGCGCGTAGGCTGAGAGCGTCTCTACGTAGCGGCGCTGGCCCTCGGCATAGATCGTGTCGAACGCCAGCGAGCTCTTGCCCGAGCCGGACAGCCCCGTAACCACGGTGAGCGTATTGCGCGGAATGCGCACGTTGATGTCGCGCAGATTGTGCTGGCGAGCCCCGCGCACCGAGATGTGTGTGATCGGCATATTTTTCAGAGAACGTGGGTGAGGCGGGCGCTTCCCAGATCAGGCGTGATGCCCATTTCTGGATTGGGACTCTCTGGAGGTATTCTATTGGTCAATAGAAATAGGGGTCAATGCGCCGGATTTTCTGCGAGAATCGCAGCAACGATTCTGCGGCAGGGAGTGGAACCCCAGAGGGCCGCAGAGCCGCCTGCAAGTGGATTTGGAACGCCTTGGATTTTTTGCTCAGGCAGGAGTTATGGCAGATTTATTGAATGTTTTGATGCTGGTTTGTGCATCGGTAGGCGCAATGGCATTCGGGGTACTGACGGCGTATGCGATGTTCCGCGTTGGTTTCGCGCTGATGCGTCCCCGTCGGCCTGCCGCACCTCTCAAGGCCGGGCAAGAGGCGGCCAACGTCGTTTAGGCGCTCCCGCTCGCGCCCCTTCTCTCAGGGGCTTGTGCGCTCCGCGGTGGAGCGTCGAGGCGCCGGATCTCAACTCGATCCATTATTGGTTGGTTGAAGGCGGTGCAGCCTGCTGTTGCTGGCGATCGCGCATCTGCTGCAGAATCTGGGGCGGCGACAGCGGTGCGCCGTTGGCGGGGCCCAAACCCTGCGGCGCGGGGTTGGCTGGCACGGGAGGGGGTTGGGGCGTCTCGGGCTCGGGCTCACTGTCCTCTTCGGAGCTGATGGAGTTATTCTGCGCCATCGCGGCACCTGCTCTAGCTGTGCTCCCGCTGCGCGCGGTCAGCAGAATCTGTAGCGGCGCACCCCCTGCCACTCCGCCGACCATCACGATGTTGTAGCCGGATCCCTGCAGAAGCTGCGAGAGGACATCGCGCGCAGCGCCCGGGCCGTAGACGCCGAAGACTCGCTCATCATGCGCCAATCCAACAACCTTTGTGCCGGTCGCGGTGGAGACGTCGCCGAGGATCTGCTCCAGGCTGGAATTGGCCGCGTGAATGCGCAGTCCGTGGCTGTCCCAGCTCACCTCCGCGGGGACGGGCTTGTCATTCACGGGCCACTTCGGCGCGGGCGGCTGGGCCGGAGCGGCGGGAGCGGTCGCAGCCTCTGCTTTTGCTGCCGCGGGCCGCGCAGCGCGGTGATGCCGGGGGTGCGCTGCCGCGGGGGCCTTTTGCGAGCTGGGGGATGAGTTCGAGGTATTGGCGGAAGGCGTTTGCGCGCTGAGGCAGACCGCGGCCATCAGGACAAGCCCGGAAAGCGCACCACGCTTCCACTGCCGGCTGCGCGCCTGGCTGCACCGCGCGCACATCTCAAAACAAGTAGACGAGTGCATGGGAGCTGCCTCTCCTGAGCCCTTCAAGGCCGCGACTGTGGCCAATCCACAGCGCATCACTGTACTAGACTAACAGTGGCCCACGGACGCTCGCTGAAACGCGTTGCGAAGGGCAGAGAGGGATGTGCGACGGATGCGTCTCTGCTGGAAAGGTTGGATGGCGGCGCTGCTGGTGGCGGCGCCTGCGGCGGGCCTGGCCGCAAGCTGCACCACACAGGCTGCGCTCTCCGCGCAGGATCGCAACGCGCTGGCCGCCATGGGCTCGCGCATGGCGGAGGCCGTGCTGCGACAGGATGAAAGCACGCTGCAGGCGGCGCTTTTGCCCGCCATTGCACAGGACTGGCCCGGCATGAGGTCCGCCGTGGAAGATGGCGCCGCGCTGGTGAAAGGCGGGCAGGCGCAACTGCGCGCGATCTATCTGCTGGACAACTCCTCGGCCAAGGCTACGATGGATGAGCAGTTCTTCTGCTCGAACACCTCAGGCTCCCTCACCGTCACCATCAACATGCGCTCACTGCCGCCCGGCCGCTATGGGGTGGTGCTGGCAGACGCAGCAGGTGCTCCCCTGGGCGGCCAGATGGGCCTCGTACTTGTCTGGGATCCGACCGGCGCTGCGCCCGCCTGGCGCCTCGGCGGGCTGTCGGTACGGCAAGGTGTCATCGACGGGCACGATGGCGTGTGGTTCTGGACACACGCCCGGGTGCTGGCCGCGACCAGCAACACATGGAGCGCCTGGTACACCTACGAGATGGCGCGCTATCTCCTCCTGCCTGTGGACTTTCTTTCTTCCACGAACATGGACCGGCTGGTGCAGGAACAGGGACGCATCGCGAACTCACCCGCCAGCGCCTTCCCCTATTCGCTCACAGACGGGCCGCGTATCTGGAAGATCAATGACATTCGAGTTGACACGTCGCTGCACCAGGCAGACCTCGGCGTGACCTATGAGTCGATCGGCATCACCGATCCTTCGGCGCAGCGCACGGAGGCCATCGCCGTGATGCACGCGCTGCTCAAGTCGCATCCCGGCCTCCGGCAGAACTTCCACGGTCTTTGGGCTTATGCGGAAGTGAACGGCACTACGACTCCGATTATTGAGCTTCCGATGGCGCAGATACCGTAGAAGCCAGGGACCGGGGAATAGGGACTGAAGAGCATTTTTCTGCATGCCCATTCGTTGATCGAGAATTTGTTTTGATCCGTGTGAAGGAAGAACATCTTGGAAACCTTGATTGACCTGCGATCCGATACCGTAACGCGGCCCACGCCCGAGATGCGCGCGGCCATGGCAGCGGCCGAGGTGGGGGACGATGTCTACGGCGAAGATCCCACCGTGAACCTGCTGGAAAAGCGTGCCGCGGAGACCTTTGGCCGCGAGGCCGCCCTATTTGTGCCCACCGGCACCATGGGCAACCAGATCGCCATTCGCCTGCACACCCAGCCCGGCCAGGAGGTCATCTGCGAGTCGCGTGCCCACATCCTCGACTGGGAGATGGCCACGACCGCAGTCTTTTCCGGCTGTTTGCTGCGCACTGTCACGACCAGGGGCGGTACGCTCACCTGGCAGGAGATCGAGCCGGTCATCTACGGGCGCAGTTCCTTCCGCGCTCCCACGGGACTCATTGAAATCGAGAACACCGCCAATATGGCAGGCGGCCGTATCACCCCGCTTGCCGCCATGGAGGTGATATGGGACGGGGCCAGGGAGCGTAAGCTCCCCGTGCATCTGGATGGGGCGCGCATCTTTAATGCCGCGACGGCGCTTGGCGTGGATGTGAAGACCTTGACGCGGGGCTTTGACACGGTGATGTTTAGCCTGTCAAAGGGACTGTGCGCGCCGGTCGGATCGATGCTGGTTGGCTCGGCGGAGTTGATGGAACGGGCACGGCTCTACCGCAAGGCTCTGGGCGGTGGCATGAGGCAGGCCGGCGTGCTGGCCGCCGCCGGACTCATCGCGCTGGAGCAAATGCCCGCGCGCCTGCACGAAGACCACGCCAATGCGCGCCTGCTGGCTGAAGCGCTGGCGCACATGGAGGGCGTGACCATCGATCCAAAGACAGTGGAGACGAACATCGTCATCTTCCGTCTCACCGGCAAGCTCACCGCCGCCGCGCTGGTGGCAAGGCTCAAGGCCCGCGGCATTCTGGCCAGCGCCGTCGGTCCTGATGCCATTCGCCTGGTCACTCACAATGACGTGGACCGAGCAGCGTGCATCAAGGCAGCCGAGGCGCTCACCGAGGAGATGGAAGCCTGCGTACCGGCGCACTAGACGGAAGCCTGCGAGGCTCTTGCGCCTCCTGCCGCCACGGAATACACTCATCCGCGACGCGCTGCACCGACGGACTCAACCCCAGGCTCCGCGCGCACCTGAAGCAGAGCTTGCCACTCTGACCGTAGCGCCGGATCCGGCGGGAGGAAAAGAATTGCGAGTAGGCCTGTTCACACGCGAGTACCCGCCGCAGGTCTATGGCGGCGCAGGAGTGCACGTCGATTATCTGAGCCGCGAGCTCGCCAGAGAGATTGAAGTTGAGGTCCATTGCTGGGGTCCGCAGCACGGCGACCACGGCAACCTGCATGTGCGCGGCGCCGAGCCGTGGCCTGAAATCACCAACGGGACGGAAGGCAAATTCAAAGGCGCGCTCGAGGCGCTGAGCCTGAATCTCACGCAGGTGAAGGCGCTCGCAGGCGTGGATGTCGTCCACACGCATACCTGGTACGTCTCTATGGCGGGCTTCCTTGCCAAGAAGCTCTACAGTGTGCCGTTCGTGCTGACCACGCACTCGCTGGAACCGCTGCGCGCATGGAAGGCGGAGCAACTTGGCAGCGGCTACGCGATGAGCTCGTGGATGGAACGCACCGCGATGCTGGACGCTGACGCCATTATTGCTGTTTCGCAAGGAACCAAGGCCGATATTCAACGCGCGTATCCCGATGTGGACCCGGCCCGCATTCACGTCATCTACAACGGCATCGATCTGAACGAGTATCAGAAGACCAGCGAGACGAAAGCGCTCACCGATTACGGCGTCGATCCCGCAGTGCCGTACATCCTCTTTGTCGGGCGCATCACGCGGCAAAAGGGCGTGACGCATCTGGTCGATGCTATCCGCTATCTGCCGCCGGAGACTCAGGTCGTGCTCTGCGCGGGCGCGCCGGATACGCCGGAGATTGCCGCCGAGCTGCGCGGCAAAGTGGAAGAAGCGCGCAAGGCGCATCCGCGCATTGTGTGGATCGAGAAGATGGTCACCAAGCAGGAAGCGATTCAGCTCTACTCGAACGCACGGGTCTTCTGCTGCCCATCGGTCTACGAGCCATTCGGCATCATCAACCTTGAAGCCATGGCCTGCCGCGCGCCTGTCGTGGCCAGCGCCACGGGCGGCATCAAGGAAGTCGTCGTCGAGGGCGAAACCGGCTATCTTGTTCCTTTCGATGCCGATCCGGTGACCAGCTTTCCGCGCGATCCGGAGAAGTTTGCGCGCGATCTGGCCGCGCGGCTCAATCAGATGCTCGTCGATCCGGAGAAGTGCCGTCGTTTTGGCGAGGCGGGCCGCCGCCGGGTGGAAGAGACCTTCAGTTGGACTGCCATCGCACACCAGACCATCGCGCTCTATGCGCAGCTCATCGAAGAGCGCAAACGGAGCGCGCACAAGTAACAGAGACCTTTTCCGCATCGAAGCGCCACGCGGAGCTGCGATGCGATTGCCTGAGAGCCTGTAAACACGAAGGACGAACGAACGCCATGAGCCACACTCCCAAAGACGGACGCAAGCGCGTTGTAATTGAAGCCATCTCTCCGGAGGTAGACGCGGGACGCTTTCCGGCCAAGCGCACCGTCGGCGACCAGGTGCGCGTCGAGGCCGACATCTTCACCGACGGGCATGACTCGATTGCTGCGTCGCTGCTGGCGCATCGCGAGGGCTCGGACGAATGGACCGAGATTCCCATGGGCCCTCTGGTCAACGACCGTTGGACCGCTGCGTTTCGCGTGAGCGAGCTGGGCCGCTACGGCTTCAAGGTGCTGGGCTGGGTGGACCACTTTGAGACATGGCGCGTGGCGCTGCTCAAGCGCATCAAGGCGGGCTCCGATGCGCCAGTTGACTATCTCATCGGGGCGGATCTCATCAGCGAAACAGCGGATCGCGCTACCGGAGCGGACGCCATGTGGCTGCGCGAGCGCGCGCAAGTATTGCGGTCAGGCAAGGCGGCAAAGGATCTGCGCATCCATGCGACGGACCAAACACTGCATGAGCTGGTGCAGCGCTATCCCGACAAGCGCTACGCCACCGAGTCCGACCGCGAAGTGAAGATCGTTGTCGAGCCGGTCCGCGCGCGGTTCAGCTCCTGGTATGAGTTTTTTCCGCGCTCTACGGCACAGCAGCCAGGCCAGCACGGCACCTTTGCCGACTGCGAGCGCCGGCTGCCCTACATCGCGGAGATGGGCTTCAACGTTGTTTACATGCCGCCGATTCATCCCATCGGGCGCACCTTTCGCAAAGGCCCCAACAACAACCCCGAGTCGAAGCCCGGCGATCAGGGCAGCCCGTGGGCCATCGGATCGGCAGAAGGCGGCCACAAGTCCATCCTGCCTGCGCTGGGCACACTGGATGACTTCCGGCGCTTTGTTGCGAAGGCGCAGCAGCTCAATCTCTCTGTCGCCATGGACATCGCATTCCAGACCGCGCCCGATCATCCATATGTAAGTGAGCACGAGAACTGGTTTCGCAAGCGGCCCGATGGAACGATTCAGTATGCGGAGAATCCGCCGAAGAAATATCAGGACATCTATCCCTTCGATTTTGAGAGCGAAGACTGGACGGGAATGTGGCAGGAGCTGAAGGGCGTATTTGAGTACTGGATTGCGCAAGGCGTCACCATCTTCCGCGTCGACAACCCGCACACCAAAGCCTTTCCCTTCTGGGAGTGGTGCATCACCGCGATCAAGCGGGACCATCCGGAAGTGCTCTTTTTGGCGGAGGCGTTCACGCGGCCCAAGATCATGTATCGTCTCGCGAAGCTTGGCTTCAGCCAGTCGTATACATACTTCCCGTGGCGCAACGCAAAGGGTGAATTGACAGCCTATCTCACCGAGCTGACTCAAACCCCGGTGCGCGAGTTCTTCCGCCCGAACCAGTGGCCGAACACGCCGGACATTCTCACTGAGTTTTTGCAGATTGGCGGACGTGCTGCGTTTTCGATTCGTCTGCTGCTCGCGGCTACGCTCGGCGCGAACTACGGCATCTATGGACCTGCTTTTGAACTGATGGAGCACAAGCCCGTGCGCCAGGGGAGTGAGGAGTATCTCGACTCAGAGAAGTACGAGATCCGCCACTGGGACCTGGACCGCCCGCACAGCCTGAGGCCGCTCGTTGCAACCGTGAACGCAATTCGCAACGGGAATGAGGCGCTGCAGGGAGACTGGTCACTGCGCTTCCACTTTACGGAAAACGATCAGCTCATCTGCTACACCAAGGAGTCAGAGGACCGCTCGAACCTGCTGCTCATGGTCGTTAACCTCGACCCGCACCACACGCAGTCCGGCTTTGTTTCTCTGCCGCTCGGCGAACTCGAGATTCCCTATGACCGCGGCTATGAGGCAGAGGACCTGCTCACCGGCGAGCGCTACCTGTGGCACGGGCCGCGCAACTACGTGGAGCTGAATCCATCGCGCCAGGCCGGGCACATCTTCAAGATCCACCGCCGCATGAAGGTCGAAGCGGACTTCGAGTATTTCCTGTAAGCGGCCCAGAGCGACAAAAGCCGGAGGGGCGAGGCCGGAGGTGCGTCCCCCTCTTGCGCACTGAACGCGGACGACGCAACGCTGAACCCGCGCACATGATCGCACACTATCCTTTCGCTTTCGGTCTGCGCGGGGTGCTACTCTTCCAGCCATGCGCGTGCGACCCTTTGCGTGTCTTTCCCTTCTGACTCTCGCTTTCGCGAGCGTGCCGCTTGCTGCGCGCGTCGTGCGCGTCGAGATTGCTTCCCGTACCGATGTGCTGAACGGCAGGGCATTCGGCGCTGCAGGCGCCTATGAGCGCATCACCGGGCGGGTCATTTTCTCTCTCCCTGTGGACAACCCGCACAACCGGAACATCGTCGATCTTCGCAACGCGGTGAACCTGCGTAACGGCGAAGTCGAGTTCTCTTCGGACTTTATTGCGGTGCGCCCGAAGGATGCAGTGAAGGGCAACGGCTCGATGATTCTGGAGGTTCCCAATCGGGGCCGCGGGCACATCATTGCCCTGGTAGACGGCGGCGACTGGGATCTTGCAAAGGACGCGGGAGACGGCTGGCTGCTGCGCAACGGCTTCACCATCGTAAGCCTGGGGTGGCAGTGGGACGCCGACGGCCCCGGCGCATTGCGATTCTATGCGCCGGTGGCGAAAGAGAACGGCAAGACCATCACCGGCTTGCTGCGGGGCGACCTGATGCCCGCGCAGCCGATGCCCGAGATTCCCCTGGGGCACCTCATCGTCGGCCGTATTGGCGGGAGCGAATATCCTGTCGCCGCGCCCGACGATCCGCGCAATGTGCTCACCGTTCGAGATTCGCGCGACGCGCAGCGGACCCTGATCCCCCGCGCCGAGTGGCAGTTCGCGCATACTCTGGACGGCAAGCTCGTACCCAGCGATCGGTTCATCCACCTGAACGGCGGCTTTCAGCCCGGCAAAATCTATGAATACGTCTACGTCGTGGCCGACCCTGTGGTCGCGGGCGGAGGCTTGGCCGCCATGCGGGACTTTGCTTCGTATGCCAAGCACGATCCCGCTGCCGTAACGCCCGTTAAGCGCGTCTATGGCGAGGGCATCTCGCAAGACGGGCGTTTCCTGCGCGACATGCTCTATGAGGGATTCAATGCCGACGAAGAAGGCAGAATGGCGCTCGACGGAGTTCTTGCTCATGTGGCGGGAGCGGGCCGGGGCAGCTTCAACTATCGCTTTGCGCAGCCTTCGCGCGACGCACAGCCTACCTCATCTGTGCTTTTCCCGGTAGACATCTTTCCCTTCACCGATCTGCCGGAGAACGACCCTGTAACAGGAGAAACGGGCGGATTGCTCGACCGGTCCACAGCGGAGAAGGTTGTACCCAGAATCTTTCTTTCTCTCACTTCCTATGAGTATTGGGGCCGCGCGGCGGCGTTGATTCACGTGAGCGCCGACGGCAAGCGCGACGTGCCGATCTCGGACAACGTTCGCATCTATCACTTCACCGGCCTTCAACACGGCACAGGCCCGTTTCCGTCGCGTCCTCGACTTGAAGGACCGCGGGATCTCATCGGGCAGGAGCCCGAGTCGCCGCTGCCCATCCAGTTCTTCTGGAGAGCGATGATTGCCAACATGGATGCGTGGGTGCGTACCAACACGCTGCCGCCTCCGAGCAGCTATCCAAAGATCGCTGACGGAACCCTCGTGTCGTTGAGCAAGTATGCATTTCCATCCATCCCCGGCGTGAATCAGCCGCACGAGGCCAACGAAGGGTATCGTCTGGACTTCGGCCCGAACTGGAGACAGGGAATCCTCAACATTCAGCCGCCGAAGATTGGCAGGTTTTTCCCTGTGCTTGTGCCCCAGGTGGACGCGGACGGGAACGACCGCGATGGCGTGCGTTTGCCTGCGGTCTCTGTTCCTCTGGCCACCTACACCGGATGGAATCTGCGTGACCCCTCGATTGGCGCGCCCGATCAGCGTGTTTCTTTTGAAGGCTCCTACCTTCCATTCCCCAAAACGGCAGCGGATCGCGAGAAGACAGGCGATCCGCGCAAGTCCATTGCAGAGCGCTACCGGGACCGCGAGGACTATCTCAACCAGTACGGAAGTGCCGTTGATGCATTGGTCACCCAGCGATGGATTCTGCCCGAAGATCGCGCGTCCCTGCTGCAGCGCGGCGAGCAGGAGTGGTCCCTGGCCACGAAGTAGCCTCGTCCGCGCGGGTCTGCCATGCGGAGCCTGTTTTGCATTCCCTTGGGCCTCACTCTGGAGGCTCAAGGGAATCGCTCTTGCCGGAAGGGCTTAGCTGATTTCGAGTACGTCGTTCGCCGCGGCAGCCGCAGCTTCGGCGCGTTCCATCAGCTTCTGCGCCACGGTGAAGAACTCCGCGGCCTGCGGGCTCTTGGGGCCAGCCAGAGAGACGGGAAGGCCGCGGTCGCCGCCCTCGCGAATGGCCGGGATCAGCTCAATCGAACCGAGGAAGGGAATGTTGAACTGCTTCGCCGTGCGCTCCGCGCCGCCCTTGGAGAAGATGTCAATTACCTCGTGGCAGTGCGGGCAGGTGAAGTGGCTCATATTCTCGACAATGCCGATCACCTCGACGTTCACCTGTGCAAACATCTCCAGCGCCTTGCGCGCGTCCTGCAGGCTCACATCGCTCGGCGTGGAGACAACGACCGCGCCCGTCAGCGGCACGGTCTGCACCAGCGAGATGACCACATCGCCTGTTCCCGGCGGCAGATCGACGATGAGGTAGTCGAGTTCGCCCCAGTTCACCTGTTGCAGAAACTGCCGGATGATCTGATGCAACATGGGTCCGCGCATCACCAGCGGCTTGTCGCCCGGCGAGATGTAGCCAATGGAGATCGTCTTGACGCCGTGGGTGTCATTCGGCTGAATCTGATTGTCCGGGCCGATGCGCGGTTGTTGCGTCGAACCCATCATCAGCGGCACGTTGGGGCCGTAGATGTCCGCGTCAATGAGCCCTACACGCTGGCCCAGCCGCGATAGCGCAATGGCCAGGTTGACGGCGACGGTGGTCTTGCCTACTCCGCCCTTGCCGGAGCCGATTGCGACGATTTTTGAAACGCCCGGCAGTGCGACGGGCGAGGGCATGGCGGGTGAATGAGCCATTGTGTCTGATTACTCCTTCTTCCATTCCATTGTTGCAGATTCATTTTGTTGAACCTTATGCGCGCGCGCCTGTTTCATTGGGCCGGGCCGTCTGTGCGCGGCGTTCCTGCATGCGGCGGGCCGTCTCGGCCTCGCGATGTTCGCGGCGGCGCAGCGCGTCGTTGAAGCGCCGTACCTCATTCGGCGTCTCCGGCAGCAGCGCGGGAATTCTCTGCTTGCGGCCCTGCTCGTCAATGGCCACAAACACCAGATAGGCGCTGGCCACGTGCAGCAGCGTGCCGGTCTGCGGATGTTCCACCCACACCTTGACGCCCACCTCGAGTGAGCTGTTGAAGGCGCGGTTTACGCTGGACTTCAAAATCAGCAGATCGCCCACATGCACCGGCTGAATGAAGTCGATGTGGTCCATCGCCGCCGTCACCACGTGTGTGCGCGAGTGCCGGTAGGCCGCCATGGCGCCGGTCAAGTCAATGAAGTGCATTAGCCGCCCGCCCAGCAGGTTGCCCAGTGTGTTGGCGTCGTTGGGCAGGATGATCTCTGTCATCTCGGACTGCGTGCTGGCCACGGTGCGTGCTGCGGGATTGGTCTCAGTGGAACTCATTGCGTGCTTGCTCCATTCTTCGGCGGCTCTTCAGGACGATCTTGCCGCCAGCTACAATGAAGGAGCGTCTGACGGCTCAGCGGAGCGCCAGTTCCAGTTTCGGCAATCCACGCCAATTACGCAAATGCCGCCGCGAGGCGTTCTCAGGATACGGAATGGATAAGCTCGCTGGACTGAAGGAGATTCTCGCCCTGGACCCGAAGAACAGCTTTGCGCGTTACGGCGTGGCCATGGAACTGGCCGGAAGCGGTGAAACGGACGCCGCCGTGGCGGAGTTTGACACCCTGCTGACCAATGACCCCGACTACACCGCGGGCTACTTTATGGCCGCGCAGACGCTGGCCAACGCCCAGCGCACCCCCGAAGCCATCGCGCGCCTCAAGGCTGGCATCGCTTGTGCGGCCCGTACCGGCAACCGCCATGCCCTCAGCGAGATGCAGGGCATGCTTGACGAGCTGGACCGCTAGCGAACAGGACACTGACGCCGTTGCAGTTGATCGCGAGAAGACAAAGCCGCTTGTTTTGCGCATGTTTTGCGCCGTTTTAATTTAGGCCGCGTCTATAATATCTGTATGCCAAAGTATTCCATCGTTGTTCCTTTTCACAATGAAGAGGAAAACGTAACCGTGATGTATGCTCGCCTGAAGCAGGTGATGGAGCAGGTGGGTGACAGTTTTGAGCTGGTGCTGGTTGACGACGGCTCCAGTGATCGCACCTACAAGCTGCTGGAAGAGATTGCCGCGGTGGACAGCCGCGTTCTGGTCATCAAGCTGCGCCGGAATTTTGGACAGACTTCAGCATTGGCAGCAGGTTTTGACCACGCCTCGGGCGACTTCATCTTCGCCATGGACGGGGACCTGCAGCACGACCCGAATGAAATCCCGAATTTCATTGAGAAGCTCGAAGAGGGCTACGATGTCGTCTCGGGCTGGCGCAAAGAGCGCATCGACAATTTCGTCATGCGCCGCATCCCGTCGCGCTGCGCCAACTGGCTGATGGCCAAGCTCTCCGACGTGGACATTCACGACTTTGGGACGACATTCAAGGGCTATCGCCGCGAAGTCATCACAAACATCCCGCTCTACGGCGAGATGCATCGCTTCATCCCCGCGCTGGCCAGTTGGTATGGCGCATCCATCTGCGAGATTCCCATCAAGAACGTGATGCGCGAGCGTGGCAAGAGCCACTACGGCATTGGGCGCACGTTCCGCGTCTTCTTCGACTTGCTCACGATTCGCTTCCTGCTGAAGTACATGAGCAGGCCGCTTCACTTCTTCGGCACCTTTGGCGCGCTGGGCATTCTTTCCGGCAGCATGGTCTCGGCGATCCTGCTTGCGATGAAGATTGTGAACCCGCACCAGAGCGTGATGGACCAGCACGGCCCGCTGTTCGTCATTGCAGGCGTGTTGATTCTTGCCGGCATCCAGATGCTGGCCATAGGCCTGCTCGGCGAGTTGCAGGTGCGGCACTACTTCACCAGCCAGCAGCGCACACCCTACACCATTGACAGGCTGGTGCGTCTGCGCGCGCCGGAAGAACCGAGCATCCTGTCGCGCGGCAAAGACAGCTTCTAGCCCGCATCCCGGCAAGCTCCAAGCCCCGTCTGGAACGAGTCCAGGCGGGGTTTGTGTTTCTGCGAGTGCCGCGCGCGGCAGACCACTCCCGGGCTCAGGTCAGGGCTGTGGCGCAGTTTGAATATCAGGCCGTCAGCAGCATCCGCAACCTTGGCCCTGCCAGGCCCGTTTGCCTTCTTGAACGAGAATGGGTGTGGCCGCCAATGCGGCAACCGGATCGAACCATGCGACATGGAACGCTGCACGGACCGCGAGGCCGGCCAGCGTGATGAGCGCAATGTAAGCGCAGGTGGCGGATTGCACCGCATCGGCGGCCAGGGCTGCATTGTTGCTGCGGCGAGCCTCCCGCCGCTTGAGATGGGCCAGGACCGGCATTGCGATCAGCGCAGCGATCGTAATGCCAATACCAGCGCTGCTGGTTTCAGGTCGCACTTGAAGAGCGATGGCGCCCGCGGCAATCCCCGCGACCACACAGGCCAACACGCAAAGCAGAACTCCGGCGGTTCGGTGTGCCCTCTTTTCCGAGATGGGTATGCTGGGGATCCACTGCAGGAGCACAACGGCGGCGGATAGCAGCTCTACCAGGCTGTCGGAACCGAAGGCCAGCATCGCCGGGCTGTGCGCCGACACGGCCGCATACGCGGAGATGCCGAACTCCACCAGCATCCATCCCAGGGTGATCACCTGTAACCACAGGACGACGGCGCGAGGCCTGGCAGCAAGCGGGACCGAAGGCTGCGGGGGCGGAACACCGATCTGTACCAGTTCCGGCATTCTCTTCCCATCATCATTTCAGGCCCGGAGTTTGGGCGCAAGGGCCGTGCAAACCAGCGTCAGCCGGCTCCGCTTCAGACTGCCTTGCAACCCGGCTGTCACATTCCCTTGCGGTCGCCCGGCCTTTGGGTGCATCCTTGCCGTGGTATGAAAGCCATTCAAATTCACTCAACAGGCGGGCCGGAAGTTCTCCAATTGGCCGAGTTGCCCATTCCCGAGCCGGGACCTGGGCAGGTGTTGATCCGCGTAGAAGCCGTCGGCGTCAACTTTATAGAGATTTATTTTCGCAAGGGAATCTACAAGGCGACGATGCCGCTGATTCCCGGCAGCGAGGCCGCGGGCACCGTGGAGAAGCTGGGCCACGGAGTGACCGGCTTTGAAGAAGGAGATCTCGTAGCTTCTGTGAGCGTGCAGGGAAGTTATGCGGAGTACGCGCTGGTCCCGGCGGCGCAGCTGGTCAAGGTTCCATCCCGACTGGCTCCAGAGCAGGCAGCGGCAGCCATGCTGCAAGGCATGACAGCGCACTACCTCGCCTATTCGACGTATCCGCTGAAGGCGGGCGAGACGGCACTGGTTCATGCCGGGGCGGGCGGCGTCGGCCTGCTGCTTACGCAGATGGCGGCACGGCTCGGCGCGCGCGTCATCACCACGGTATCCACAAAGGACAAGGCCGAGCTCTCGCGCGAGGCAGGCGCCTCCGATGTGATTCTTTATGCCGAGCAGGACTTTGAGACGGAAGTGAAGCGGCTGACCGGCGGCAAAGGTGTGGATGTGGTGTACGACTCTGTGGGCAAGACAACCTTTGACCAGAGCCTGAACTGCCTGCGTCCGCGCGGACTGCTGGCGCTGTTTGGCGCTTCCAGCGGGCCGGTGCCGGCTTTTGATCTGATCCACCTCAGCAGCAAGGGCTCGTTGTTCATCACACGGCCCACGCTCTGGCACTATATCGCCTCGCGGACAGAGCTCGAATGGCGCGCGGGCAAAGTGCTGGACTGGGCTGCGACCGGCGAGCTGAAGCTGCGCACGGAATTCATGTATCCGCTGGCTCAGGCGGCGCAGGCGCAGATCGATATGGAAGCCCGCAAGACGACAGGGAAGATTCTCCTGGAGCCGTGAAAGTGCGCATCGGAGATCAGGGAGCGGCGCCGTGGCAGGGATTCTGATTGCACCCAGCGATCAAGTGTTTGTCTTGACCGGCGCAGGCATCAGCGCGGAGAGCGGGTTGCCCACCTTTCGCGCGGAGGATGGCCTATGGGCCGGCTATCGCGTGGAGGATGTCTGCACGCCGGACGCGTGGCGACGTAACCCGGCTGAGGTGTGGGCGTTCTATTCGACGCGGCGCGCAGCCGGCGCAAAGGCCCAGCCCAATCCAGGGCACCTTGCGCTGGCAGATCTCGAAGCTCAGCTTGGGGACCGCTTCTTTCTCTGCACGCAAAATGTCGACGACCTGCACGAACGCGCAGGTTCCGTGCGCCTGGTCCACATGCATGGCGAGTTGGCCAGGTCGCGCTGCGAGCGGGAGTGCGGGCGCCTGCCGGTCGAGGATCACGCCCTCTACAAGAGCCTGGACGAAGTGGGCCGCTGTGCCTGCGGCGGAAGGCTGCGTCCGCATATCGTTTTCTTCGGTGAGATCCCGTTGGAAATGGAGCGCATTCAGGATGAGATTGCGCGGGCCACGCTGATGCTCGTCGTGGGCACATCGGGGTCGGTGTATCCCGCTGCAAGCTTTGTACACTGGGCGCGCCAGCACGGCGCGCGCACGGTGTACATTGGCCCCGAACCGCCGCTGAACGCCTCGGCATTTACACAGGTGGTGGAAGGTAAGGCGGGCGCGGTGATGCCGGGATTGTTTGAGGTCGCGTCCTGAGCCGGGTTTGACCTCTCCAGCGCGAGTGCATGTTTCAGAAGTGAAGCCGGTAACGCGCCTCTGCAACGAACATACGCGGATCGTTGTAGTGAAAGCCGCCCAGCGTGATGGAGTTGTCCATCAGCACGCGATGATTCGTCACATTGATCGCGCTTGCTGAGAACCTCCACTTTTCGCCCAGGCTGCGCCCTGCCGATACGTCAAAAGTGGTGTGGACGGGGAGATAGGGCCCGTTGTAAGGCCCTACATGTGCGCCCGCCAGGCCATTTGCGAAGCCGGAGCCGTAGTAGACGTTGGTCGCGAACCAGGCTCGCAGCGGCAGGTTGGCCGTGAATCCCGTGTTGAGCGTATTGCGCTGGTCATGATCCAGCGGAATGTAATTGGGGCCGAGATTGCAGGCCGGGTCATTGGGAGTGCTGCAGGCGAAACCTCCGATCACGTTGCCGCGCTGCTCGGCAATCTGGTTCGAGTAGGCGAGATGGAACTGGCCGAGACGCCCCAACTGCGGCGAGCTGAGCGTCATCTCCCAGGCGCGAATCAGCGCCCCATCGACGGCAATGGGGAAGTAGATGTTCGACTCGCCGACGTCGGCGTGGTCAAGGTAATTGTTGACGCGGTTCTTGAAGGTGTCGATGTCGACCATCCAACCCTTCCACGGGATCTGTATGCCGAATTGGTCCTCCTCGTCGCGTTCGGAAGGCAGCGGCACGAAGGTGTTCTGACCGGGCTGGATTGTGACGTAGTTGAGGAACGCGCTGGAGACGGTTTCGACCGGCGCGGGCTGAAAGAAGTGGCCGTAGAAGCCGCGCAGAACCCAGTGGAGGCGCGGAATTTCAACAGTTGCGCCGATACGCGGATAGGCTGCGTTCTCCGTGTATCCGCCGTGGTAGTTGGAGATGCGCATGCCGCCGAGCAGGGTGATGAACTGGTTGACACGCAGGTGATCTGAGAAGTGGAACTCGACCAACCCCGCGTTGGCACTCGCGGAGGTGTTGGGCACGCTTGCTGCAGAACTGCTTCGGCTGTTCACGCGCAGGCCGTAGAGGTCATTCTCTGCCTGGAAAAAGGAATAGAGGCCGCCGGAAAAGCTGTTGGGGCCGGCGTCGGCGTGGAGATCGGCCTGTGCGCCTGCGTAGTTCGACGACTGGTACCAGGTTGTTGCAGCGGGCATGTCGGCCGGCGATGCGTCGTATGCGGCCTGATTGAAGTGGTAGAAAGGCGCGACCTGGAGCTGGGCCGTGGGCGAGAGCGTGCGCACCCAGTTGGCAATCACGAAGGAGTCACGCTCCGTTTGCCCATCGCGCAGGCCGTACGAGTTGTAGTAGTTCGACGTCTGCTCCCAGTCATTGGGATTGGGGTCGTAGGGAACCTGAAAGTAGTCCTGGCGAAATTGCGCGTCGAGCCTGAGCTGATCCTTGGGCGACTGGTTGCGGATGAGCGAAAGAAATCCACTTTCGGAGTTGGTGGCGTCGTGGGCGATGGCGGCGATGGGCGTTTCCAGTCCGTAGTTGGAGCGCGAGCCGGTGAGGCTGGCGTACCATGCTGTGCGCGCGGAGTGATCGCCGAGCGAGAGCTGTGCCTCACCGAAGTACAGGTTGCCGCCGGTCAGCAGCAGCTCCGCGTCGCGGTTGCGCTCAAAGCCGTTGCGCGGCAGCACATTGAATGCGCCATAGGTGCGGTCGCCGATGTCGGCCGCATAACTGCCCCGCTGCGTCTCCAGCTGGTCAATGTCTTTGGGGTCGATTTGCGGGCCGACGTTGGAGTCGATTTTGGTGTTCGGGATGGAGACACCGTCGATGAGCCAACTGGTCTGATGGCCGCCGCGCATATGGAGCATGTTGTGGGTCATGTAGGCGCCGGGCACATAGTCGGTAATCATCTCCATGCCGATGGTGCGGTTGGCGCCGGGTGTTTGATCGATCTGCTGGCGGCTGATGAGCGTGGTTGGCGTGACCGAATCGGTGGCGATAGAGTTTGCGGCGGCCTGCACCATGACGGATTCCGCGGTTGTGGCCAGCTCAAGCGGAATGTGCAGCACTGGGTTGGTGCCGGAGGCGATGGTGATTGGCTGGGAAGAGTCTGCGAAGCCGGGAGCCTTGATGTACAGGCGATAGATGCCGATGGGCGTCTGCGGCATGTCAAACTCGCCGCGTGTGTCTGTCACGGCGTGGAGTGCGAAGTCTGAATCGGCAGCCTGCAGCATAACCTGTGCGCCCGTGATCGGACGGTGCTGGGGATCGTGCACGACGCCATGCACCGTGGCGAAGACGGTGGCCCATGCGGCGGCCGAGACGAACAGCGTGCAGGCGAAAGCCAATCGGAAGTGACGCATCGATACCTTTTCAAGACATGGCAAAGGTGAAGAGTGCACAGCAGGCCGCGCCGGCTCAGGCAGCAGCGATCTGTGCAATGCAATAGAGGGGTCGCGCCGCCGGCATAGGAACGGCGCGGTCTTTACAGGACTTCAGAGGGAGATGCGTTCGGGAGGGCCGCGGCCGGCACAGCAATCAAAGGCGTGACTGGGCGCCGCTGCGCGATGCGGAAGAGCGGAGAGTGTCTGCATCGCGGGACTCGGCGACGCCTGTGCGGCGCCCGCAAGTGCGTGGCCTAACCCAGGGCTTGCAACGGCGCTGCCGGGATACTTTGGGCAGTGCGACGGGGAGGTGAAAGCCGGCGTAGAGTCCGATGCGGGCCCGGCCATCTGCGACCGCATGGCGTCCGACATGGCGCAGTGATGCGCACCGTGGCGGCGACAGCAGGCGGGCAAGCGCGACTCTCCTCCGGTCTGCAGGGTCGCCGTGAGCGGACCCAGGCCAAAGAAGAGAATCAGCAGGCTGGCAAGGCTGCGTCGCATCCTGTTTTGATGCTACATGAGTGCGCCGCGCACATGCGCGCAGCCCGTCTTCACGCGGCCTTTCAGGTATCATCGGGTTATTGCACGCATCCAGCTTGAAACACGAGGAACTCCCGGTGCTTGATGAGAAGGTTTCCCCAGCGGCCACGAAAATCACTGCGCAGGAGGCTCGCCAGGAGCGGCCGTTGCGGATTGCATTGTTTGGATTTGGTACTGTGGGCAGTTCTGTTGCGAAGATTCTTGTCGAGTCAAAGCCGGACGGGCTTGAGCTTGCGCACATCTTCAACCGCGATGTGGCGCGCAAGCGGGTGGACTGGGTTCCCGCCTCTGTCAACTGGAGCGAAGACGCCGATGCCGTGCTGGCGTCTGACGCCGATGTTGTGGTGGAACTGGCCGGCGGCCTTGACCCGGCAGGGGACTGGGTCCGCCGCGCTCTGGAAGCCGGAAAGAGCGTCGTCACGGCCAACAAAAAGCTCATTGCCTATCACGGTGTGGAGCTGGAGCGGCTGGCGGCAGCCCAGGGCGGCCACCTGAAGTACGGCGCGGCTGTGGCGGGCGGCATTCCGGTGATTCCGGGCCTGGAGCAGGGCCTGGCCGGCGACCGCATCCTGCGCATGGAAGGCATTCTGAACGGCACCTGCAACTTCATTCTGAGCAGGATGGAAGAGGGCGCGGAGTATGCCGCTGTGCTGGCGACTGCGCAGGCCAAGGGCTATGCGGAGGCTGACCCGACCGAGGACGTCGGCGGTTTTGATGCGCGCGCCAAGCTGGCCATTCTCATGCGGCTGGCGATGCGCGTGGTGGTGGACCCCGAAGAGATTGTGCCCAGACCCATCACGGCGGTGGCGGCCGTGGACTTTAGTTACGCGCGCGACCTGGGTTGCACGATTCGCCAGGTGGCGCGTGCCGAGGAAACAGGCGGTGTGGTGGCGGCGACGGTAGGCCCCATGCTTGTGGATCTGCGTTCTCCGCTGGCGTGGTCGCGCGGCACAGAGAACATGGTGATTCTCACTGGGCACTACGGCGGTGACGTGGTGTTGTCCGGCCACGGCGCCGGCGGGCATCCCACCGCGGTGGCCGTGGTCAGCGACCTGCTGGCACTGGCGCACGGTTCGCGCCGCGTTGCCATCCCTTCAGTTCCGGCGCGCGTTGGCGCGGAGTTCGAGGTGCCGCATTACATCCGCTTTCTGGTGGCGGACCGGCCAGGTATTGTGGCGGAGATTACGGGTGCGCTGGCCAGGGAGCGCATCAACATTCGCGCCATTGTGCAGAAGCCCGGCTATCCCGCAAGCGCATTGCCGTTTGTGGTGACCGTGGAGCCGTGCAAGTCGTCCGCGCTGAAGCGGGCGCTGGCCAGCATTGGGAAGATGGATTGCCTGCTGGAGCAGCCCCTGGATCTGCAAATGCTGGAATAGGAAGCCGGGTCAGACAAGGCGCGAAAGCGCATGCGGAGGTCAATCGGTGATAGATACGATCTATCGGTGTGAGATTTGCGGTGAAGAGAGCGATGATCCCGTGCGGTGGATCGTGATCCATTGCAGCAACACGCAGTTGACGGTGTACAAGTGGACGAAAGAGGCCGCCGGTGCTCCTCAGGCGCGCCACTACTGCGGCGAAGCGCACGCTCAGGTTTACATCAGCCGCTGGTTTCAGTCCTACTGCGGCTGAGGCGGCGCATTAGCTCCGGGCGGCCGGCGCGAGGCCGGTCGACTCGCGGACGACGAGCTCAGGCGTCATCATGACTTCCGCGGGGTGCCCATCAGCTTGCCCGCTGATTCGCTCCAGCAGCACCTGCGCACCCCGCTGACCCATTTCAAACAAGGGCTGTCGCACGGTGGTGAGAGAAGGCGTGTAGTAGGCCGCGGAAAGAATATCGTCAAAACCTACAACGGAGACATCGCCGGGGACCGAGAGTCCGGCATCTTTGAGCGCGCGGATGGCGCCGATCGCGGCAATGTCGTTGAAGCAGAAGATGGCGGTAAAGTCGCGGGCCTTTTCGAGGAGCACCTGCATCGACTTGTAGCCGATTTCAGGGGCCATGGGGTGATAGCCGGCCTTCATAGACCAGCTTGCCGTATCAATGCGGGTCACATGCGCTGTGTCGATGCGCAGCCCCATCTCGCGCGCCACCTGCTGAATGCTTTCCCAGCGGTAGTCCGAGTCGGGAATCGCCTTCGGTCCGCGCATGAAGGCGATACGGCGGTGGCCGAGCTGATAGAGGTGCTTGAGTGCCTGCTCCACCGCACTGTGGTGATCGAGCACGATGTTGGTGACATTCTCCGCCGCGCTGTGGGCTGAGATGGCCACCACGGGCACCGGCACGGCAATTTGGTCGGCGGGAGTATTCAGCAGCAGAAAACCGTCCACGGCGCGCTCCACCAACATGCGTGGATACTGCTCGATCAACTCGCGCTTCCATTCGTGGCAGGCGGTGAAGTAGAAGTAGTGCGCGCGGCTCAGCTCCTGCACCACGCCGCTCATCACGCGGGTAAAGTAGCCTTCGCTCAAATCCGGGGCCAGCACGCCCACGCTCATCGAGCGGCTCTGCCGAAGAGAGCGGGCAAAGTAGTTGGGCCGGTAGTTCAGCCGTGCCGCCGCCTCGATGACGCGATTGCGCGTCTCCTGCGGTATGGACTTGGCCGATGGTGAGTTGTTCAGAACCAGGGACACCGTGGTCTGCGAAAGCTCAAGATGCTCGGCCAGTATTCTCAGGTTGACATGTCCCGGTGGCGTCGAACCCTTCCCCTTTGCCATGCTTGGAGTTGTAACACGTTTATCCGGGATCGGGAAACAGGGTTTTCCCGCGGTATACATCGATTTGCCAACGCGGCGAGGGAAACGGAACGGGGCTTGTTGGCCGGCCCCGGAAACGGGGCACCCCTACCGGGCCCGGATGCGGTTGACTCCTGGCTTGAGCGGCCAGCTTTGCCCTTGAAAGACGAAAGTGCCCGTCAGGCTGCCGGGCAGAGTTACGGTCGCGTCCAGGTCGCTTGCGTGTTTCTTGTAGTCTACCTCGATCATGCCTTCAGGGTGCGGAAAGCCGGCCGTGAGCGCCGGCAGCGAGCCCAGGTGCGGAGCAACGCGCACGGTGGCAAAGCCGGGGCTGGCTGGTTGGATGCCCGCGACGAGTGTGAGCATGTCGTAGATGGGATGTGCCGACCATGCGTGGGAATCCGAGCGCGTGTCGCCGGGAACCTCAGGCCATGTGCTGAAGTGCAGCGGCAGCAGTTTGCGCCATGGTGCGATGGAGGCGAGGTATTCGTCCGCCATGCCGGCATGGTCCAGGGCCCGCGCCAGATAGAAGCGGAAATAGTACGAGGCGCTCATCACACCGGCAGGAGTGGTGCCGGGTTCGATCGCGAGCATCTGACGCAGCACTGCCGGTTGACGGTCTTTGGGAATGACGTCGTAGAGAACGCCGAGAATATTGGCCTGCTGGCTGAAGATTTTCTGGTCGGGATTGTCGGCAAGGAGGCCCCGCGCCGGGTTCCAGCACCTGTCATAGATTCCGCTGCGCACATGCGCCAGGCGGGATCTGTCGCGCTGGGCAAGGACGGGATCGCCCAGGCTCTGCTCCAGGTCGGCCGCGTCGTTCAAAGCGCCCAGGTATTCGAGCGTGGTCATGCAGGACTCGCCCTGCGCGTCATAGGTGGGGATTTCGCCGGAAGAGACCCAGTCAATAAAGCTCCACCAGGGCAGCTTTTCAAGCAGGCCGTCCGGTCGCTCATGGGTTGCAAACCAGCCCAGCACCGCGCGGCTGCCGGGTAGCGAGGCGCGCACTGGCGCCGGGTCAGGACGGTACATCCAGGCATCGTGCAACATGCCAATCCAAAGAAGGGAGAACGGCGGGATGGTTTGGGGCAGGGAACTGGGATAGCGGCTGCGCGTCAGCCCCTCCGGGATGCGAGAGTCGTCAAAGGCGCGGAGCGCCTGGCTGGCGAGGCGATCGTCGCCGGCCACGACGTAGGAGATGAGCGCCTGGATGCGCGTGTCGCCGACATACTGCAGTTGCTCGTAGTAGGACGTATCCATGTAGGTCTCATGGGCATCCAGGCGAGCCGTGCGCCAACTGATCTGCCATATCTGGTCCAGGTCGGCATCGCCCGCACGGAAGCTGGCGCGTTCAACGAAGGGGTACGCGGAGAACTGCGCGGTGAGCGATTCGAGGGTGAGTGGAGAATCGCCGGTCTGGATATCGAGGTCGAGATAGCGCCAGGCGCGCCACCAGAGCGGCTCAAAGGTCCGATGTGCTCCGCCGTCGGGCAGGAATTCGTCGCGCAGGCCGAGAGCGTCGCGATCCCCCACCTCGTTGCGGTCGCCCTTGTGCTTTTCCTTGTCGTAGAGTGCCTCAGAATACGTCAGCCATATCTGCGCGCCCTTGCCGCCGGAGACGGTGAGCTGCGGATAGCCGGTAGTGAGCGCCGCCCGATCCAGAAGAATGTGTACATGGCTTCTGGCAGGAACTGTGACGGCGGAGGCGGGGAAGATTTGCAGGCTGGTGGTGCTCGCCCTTACAACCCGGCCTGCATCGGTGGGGCTGTACTCCATGTGCGGCAACATATCGGGCACAAGGCCCCAGGGGTTGTCACCGGTCACTTCCGCGGAGTGTGCCTGGTTTGCATCGCCGTAGATGCTGTCGCGCATGGGCGAGGCAGCGGGAACCCAGGCGGGCCCGTTTGCGCCGGGCACGCCGGAGGCCCAGTCATAATGAGCTGCGTCGATTACTTCACCCGGACCCGCGGCCATGTACGTCTTAAGCGTGACCGAGTCACGGCCGAGGGGGCGCTGTCCAGGGTCCTGTTCAACGAGCCAGCCCTCCGGCGTGCTGATGGAACTGTTCCCACTGGCTTCACTCTCCAGCAGAAAGGCGGTCCGGTCGCTCATCTGGGCGATGGGCGCGTAGATGGCCCAGTTCCACACGGTTGCGGTAATCAGGTTCTGCCCGGCCTTGAGCAACGGCGCAAGATCAAAACGCTCATAGCGCCAGTGGGTCAGGTCACCGCGCGCCGGTCCATCGCCCGCGCGGCACCCGTTGACGAAAAGAACGAAGCGATTGTCGGCGCTCACGCGAACAATGTAGCTTGGGGGAACTGCGGCGAGGTCAAGCGTGCGCCGGAAGTGCAGAACCAACGGCTCGCGCAAAGGGGCGGTAGGATGGGTGATCCACGCGGCCTTCCATTCCCGTTGCGGCGAGTCCGGTGCCTGGGTGCTTTGTGCCGGAAGCGAAAGAGAAGAAACGACAAGGGCGATGGAGACGAGCAGTTTGCGCATGATTTTTGGTCCGTCCGCAGTCAGTTTTCCAGCTTACCGGATTCTCGCAAACCAATGGGGAAAAAATTTATGAATGCGCGAGAGGCAGGCTCTGTCTGCGCAGAAGGGAGCCGCCTAAAGGAATTGGGCCGGGCCGCCCATGAAGCGCGACAGACGCCACGGGGCGGAATTGACCTGATTTTCGCAGTCTATGAGATTGATTTTGCAGCGCTGTAACCTCCCGTTCATATTCCACGGTTAGCCTGTTACTGGTGATGATCCAAGTGCCCGAGACGCGTATTTCCCCGCCTCAGCAAAGACATGAACTACAGTCTGCAGCCGCCCAGCAGATCGACTCCGCGTCTCCCAAGGCATCAGAAATCCGCAACTTCCTCCTGCATCGCGGGAACTCGGCTCTGGCGGACCGCTGGTTCCATGTGCTGATGCTTTTGTGTGCGTTGAGCATTTTTGGCATTGTATTGCTGATTGCAGGCGAACTGACGATCGGGTCCAGCCTTTCATGGGGTCAGTTTGGTTTCAATTTCTTCTTCAAGACCTATTTCGATCCCAATACTCACCTGCCCATGTACTGGGATCCGGTCAACGGGCACTTCAGTGCGCTGCCCTTTGTCTATGGCACGCTGGTTTCGTCGTTCCTGTCGCTATTGATCGCGGTTCCTCTTGCGATTGGTGTGGCCGTTTTCCTGACGGAGATGTGTCCTGGCGTTTTGCGCGGCCCACTGGCTTTCCTTACGGAATTGCTGGCTGCCATCCCGAGCATTATTTATGGTCTTTGGGCGGTCTTTGTACTGGTGCCGCTGCTGCGGGTGTATGTAAACCCCCTGCTGACAGGGAGTCTGGGCTGGACGGGGCTTTTCAGTGGCGATAATCCCACCGGCCTGGGGTTTGTGTCGGCTGCCGTAATCCTGGCCATCATGATTCTGCCAATCATCTCGTCGCTCACGCGAGAAGTGATGATCGCTGTGCCGCACTCGCAGCGTGAGGCAGTTCTGGCGCTGGGCGCCACGCGGTGGGAGATGATCCGCATGGGCGTTCTGCGCAACGCGCGCATCGGCATTGTGGGCGCCGTCATTCTGGGCCTGGGGCGCGCGCTGGGCGAGACGATGGCGGTCACCATGGTGATTGGTAACACGCCGGAGATTCACCGCTCGCTGCTGGCCAACGGAGCGTCCATGGCTTCGGTGATTGCCAATGAGTATGCCGAGGCCACCAGCAATCTGCATCGTATCGCTCGCACGGTGATTGGGCTGGCGCTGTTTGTGGTGACCATCCTCGTCAATGCCGTGGCTCGCCTTCTGGTGTGGGCAGTTACGCGTGGAGCGCCGGCGCGCAGCCGCTAGCCTGGCAGATGAGAACGGCGTGGGTATGAGGATACAAAAGTGAAATTGGAGACAAACACAACGCGGGCCAGGTTCAGAGCCATCACCGACAATGCGGTGACGCTGCTGGCCGTGCTTGCCACCGTTCTTGTGATTGCTCCGCTGGTCGCCATCTTCGCTTATCTCATTTACCGCGGCTACAGTTCGCTGAGCCTGGATTTTTTCACCCGGATTCCCAAGCCGGTGGGTGAAAAGGGCGGCGGCATGGCCAACGCCATCGTGGGCTCCGGCATTCTGCTGGCGCTGGCTAGCGTTATCGGTGTGCCGATTGGCATCGGCGGCGGCATCTTTCTGGCGGAGTTCGGCCGCGGCACTAAGCTTGCCAACAGCATCCGCTTCACCGCCGATGTGCTTAATGGAGTGCCTTCCATCGTTATGGGCGTGGCCGCGTACGCATTGATTGTGAGCCCACACGTCCGCTATCTGCCCATTCTCGGACACTTTTCAGCGTTCTCCGGCGGCGTGGCGCTGGGGATCATGATGATCCCCACGGTGTGCCGTACGACAGAAGAGATGCTGCTTATGGTGCCCCATGCCGTGCGTGAAGCCGCGCTCGGCCTGGGTGTGCCCAACTGGCGCTCAGTGCTTTCCATTACGGTCAGGACGGCGTCGCCGGGCATCATCACGGGCTGCATGCTCGCCTTTGCGCGCGTGGCCGGCGAGACCGCGCCGCTGATCTTTACGGCGCTGGGCAATTCCTTCTGGAGCACCAGCTTGAATGAGCCCATCGCAGCGCTGCCGCTGCAGATTTATGTCTACGCCATCTCACCGTATGATGAGTGGCACAAGCTGGCCTGGGCAGGAGCGCTGGTGCTGATTGTGCTGATTGTGCTCGCCGTATCCCTGGTGCGTTACGTGACCAGCCGCGGCGTCTTGAAGGGGGCAAGCTAAGTGGGCGTTGGCATCGAGGTAATCAACCTGAATGCGTGGTACGGCGCAAATCACACGCTGCAGGACATCAATCTGAACATCCCGGCCAATCATGCCACGGCGCTGATAGGACCGTCGGGCTGCGGCAAGAGCACCTTTGTGCGCTGCTTGAACCGGATGCATGAGACCAATCCCATTGCGCGCGTCACGGGGACTGTGCGCATCGGCGACCTCGATATCTATGAGGACGCGAAGCCGGTCGAGATCCGGCGGCGTGTCGGCATGGTCTTTCAGCGTCCCAATCCCTTTCCCACAATGTCCATCTATGACAACGTGGCGTCTGGCCTGAAATTGAATGGATTCCGGAATCGCCACGCGCTCGATGCGATCGTCGAGCGGTCTCTGAAGGACTCCGCGCTGTGGGACGAAGTGAAGGACGACCTGAAGAAGAAATCCGGCGCCAGTTTGTCCGGCGGCCAGCAACAAAGGCTCTGTATCGCGCGCGCATTGGCGGTGGATCCTGAAGTGCTCCTCATGGACGAGCCGGCTTCGGCGCTCGATCCGGTTTCGACATCAAAGATTGAAGACCTCATCTTTCAGCTCAAATCGCAGTACACTATCGTGATTGTGACGCACAACATGCAGCAGGCGGCTCGCGTGGCAGAGAAGACAGGCTTCTTCCTGAATGGCCGTATGGTGGAGTTCGACTCGACGCATAAGATCTTTACCAACCCCAGCGATAAACGCACTGAGGACTACATCACAGGCAGGTTCGGATGACCCGCATTCGGTTTCAACAAAGTCTGGATGAGTTAAAGGAAAACCTGCTGGTGATGGCGGGATTGGCCGAGCAGGCCATTCAGCGCGCGATTGAGGCCTATCGCGTGCGCGACCTGTCCATCTGCGATCTGGTCAGCCGCAGCGAAAATGCCATCAATCGCATGGAGCGCGACATTGACCAGTCGGCGCTGGACATGCTGGCGATGGAGCAACCCATGGCCATCGACCTGCGCTTCATACTGAGCGTGATCAAGATCAACGCCGATCTTGAGCGTGTGGGCGACGCCGCCAAAAGCATCAGTGACCGCGTGCGCAACATGGAGCAGATGCCGGTGACCGAACTGCCCGTGGATATTCCGCGCATGGCAACACTGGCCGCCGAAATGGTTCGCAAGAGTCTGCAGTCGTTCATCGAGGGCGATACCGAAGTTGCCCGCGCCGTGCTGACCATGGACGACGCGGTGGACGCTATGAATCGCGCCGCTTACAAGGCGCTCACCAAGGTGATGGAGGAGCAGAGCCGGATTGCTCCGCAGGCGCTGAATGCCTTGATGATCTGCCGCGCTCTTGAGCGTGTTGCCGACCATGCAACCAACATCGCAGAGGACGTGATCTTCTGGGTGCAGGGCGCGGATGTGCGGCACCACAAGAGCCTCGCAGCCCAGAAAGAAAAGAAAAGCACCGGCTGAGGGCCGATCAGTCTTCGACCCTCCACCAATCGAACAAGCGCATCCTCGGGTAATAGAGCCCCGCGTGGATGGTTGCCTTCTGGTCAAAGTTGGCGAGCACCGCGGCATAGGCGCTCAACTGCGGCGCGAACATGGCACGCAATGCGGCAATGGACTCAGCGGGATCTGCGCTTGCAACCTGAGTTGTTTTGTAATCGATAAGCCACGTGGTGGAGTCGCCTTCCGACAATGGCTCGGGCCCAGCGCAATAGACCCTGTCCACGCGCACGGTGCGCAGTGCGCCCTTCACGACGCCGGTCCATGCAGCTTCGCTGGCAGCCTGTGTGTGGGGAGAGAGAATCCACTGTCCCACCGGTTCGTTGGAGGCCTCAAGCGCAATTCCCACCGCCTCTTTGGCGATGGATGCTGCATGAGACGGAGCAGCTCCCGCGGCGCGCACCTGAGCGATGATGCGGCCTTCCATCGCAGCCAGTGCCGCGCGTGCTGAATCCCAGTCGTCGCGGGCGCGCAGCCGGGCCAGCTGTTCCAGCAGTGCATGGACAGCGGTGCCAAGCGCGCGCGCAAGCCGGCCGCCTTCATGGCGTTGGTAGAGTTTCGTCTCGCTTTGTGCGGCTTCATCTATCGGCCTATGCGTGGTAGGAAGCACCAGGTTTGCGGCGATGTCGTCTGGCGCCAGACGACGCAGAGTTGTAGCTGCACCCGGCGAGGACATCATCAGAAGCTTGCTTCCCTCTGATGCGGCAATCGACTGTACGGTGCCGCCGACGGAATCCTGCGACTGCGCCTGTGCGGTTTTCCATGCATCAAAGCTCTCCTGGACCGGCTGCCACAATGCGGGCCATGCGGTGGCGAGCAACGAGTCGGCGGGCGTCGCCAGCACCAGCTCGCCCTGCTCTTCCTTGTACGTCGGCCGTGCAAACAAGTGCAATTCTTCGCGTGCGCGCGTCGCGGCAACATAGAGAATGCGCCGCATCTCCTGCAACTCCCGCTTCCGGAATTCACGATCGACCCACTGCTTTGCCTGCCCTCGATCCGCGCCCCTGGTTTGAAGAGGCGCCACGAGAAACTCGGTCATCTCGCCGGATTCGTCCGGCTCTGGCAGCCCGCGCTCAAGCCAGGAGAGCAGCTTGCCATGTGTACTTGCGGATCGAGCCTGAAGGTCCGGCACGATCACCACTTCAAACTCCAGACCTTTGGACTTGTGAATCGTCATCAACTGCACGCCACAGTCGCTGCTCGCTGCGGGATCGGGCAGAGCAGTCAGCTCTTTCAGTGCGGAGTCAAGGCCGGGTCCCAACAGACCTTCCGCGCCATCGGGCAATTGGTCCAGACAACTCCACAGGAGATTTAGATTCGCTCGTGCCGCAGAGTCAACGCAGAGCTCGCCGCCGAGCATTATCCATGCTTGTTCGAGCCAAGTACCCAGCGTTGCGGTTGGCATGGAACCGCGCAGGCCGGGCAATGCATCGAGCACCGTCATAATGCGGCCCACGGCAGCACGGCCGTGATCGCTGAGTGCTTGATGCCGTTCGGGCAGCAGCGAAGGAATGGAAGGCTCCGGTGGCTTGGAATCGTCTGTGCCGGCGATGACGTGAAGATCGTCCAGAGACAGCCCGCACCATGGCGCGCGCAACACACCCAGCCAGGCCACTCGGTCCTGCGGATTGAGCAGCGCACGCCCCAGCGCAAGGGCATCCAGAATCTCAGGGCGGGTTTTCAGTTGTTCAAGCTCCACCGCACGAAAGGGAATCGAGGCCTCGTGGAGAGCATCCGCGACCAGCGCGAGGGCCGTGCGCGTGCGGCCCAACACTGCGATTCTGTATTTATCGCCGCTGGAGCGCGCCCTTTCGATGCGATCGCTGTGACTGCGGATGAGAGCGACCATCTCTTGCAAGTGAGCGGCCTGGGCAGCTTCTCTTGCCTCCTCGCCTTTGTTGTTCTGCTGCGTAAACTGCGCCAAACTGCCGCGCCGTTGCTGCGTCCTGGGCATGAACTCCAGGTGCAACTGCAGACGAGGGCCCGTCGAGGAGCCAGGTTTGCGCGCGGGCTCGGCAGCGAGAAAGCGGACGCCACTGCCGTCATCCACTGCAAAGATGGGTTCGAAGATTTGATTCACGGCACCAACCAGCGATGGATCTGTGCGGAAGTTCGCTGTAAGCGAGACGCGATCGAGCGCTACGGCGGGGCCGGCGGGTGTCTCAAGCCCAAGTGAAGCAACACGCGGAAACAGCTCGGCATCCGCGTCACGGAAGAAATAGATAGATTGCTTCGGATCGCCTACGACGAACAGGCTGCGATTCTCCGTTCCCGGCCATGCGGCAACAAGACTGGCCAGAAGGCGATGTTGTCTGCGGCTTGTATCCTGGAACTCGTCCACTAGCAGGTGATGAATTCCATCCGCGACGGCGATTGCGGCCTCGCTCGGAGTGCCATCCTCCTCCTGCAGAACGCCCTGAGCAATCTGAGCGATTTCAACAAAGTCCATGGCTCCGGCTTCCGCGAACACCACACGCAGCTCCGCCGCGGCCTGACTGAGCACGGTGAAGCATGCCTGTACAATCCTCCACTCATCTTCGGAGTAGGTAGCGGAGGGCAGGTCTGTGACCGCCGCGAGCGCAGCCTCAAAGCCCTCGACTCCGCGAAGGCTCTGAATCAGCGAAGCCAACCGCTCCTTTTCGCGCTTGGCGTCCTGGGGGAACCCGAGCGTCTTGTCGATCCGCCGGCGAAGATTCCCCTCTTGCGTGAGTAAAAGCGCCGCAACGCTATTCCATGCGTACCGTGCGTCGTCCAACATCGTGCTGTCTGAAAAGGGGCCGGACGGGATCTGCGTCAGCTCCGCGAGATCCCTGTGCAGTGTGTGATTCATCTGCTCACAGGCGAAGCGGGCAAGCGAAAGAATTTCGTCATGGCCGCCGGGAACGCGGTCGAGCAAATCATGCATCCGGCTTAGATGAGTACGGATAGCATGCGTAAATGGCTGCTCGAGCCGGGCGCGCAATAGATCCATTTCTTGATTTCGCTCCAGCACAAAGCCGTGCATCCAGCTGTCGCGCCTGGCGAGCATTGTGACGAGCAGATCCTCCATCTCCATCCAATAGTTGTCGCGCCACGACAGCAGCGCCTCAATGGCTGTGCGCAGTCTTGCGTCGCCGGCCTCGACTTTCTCCAGCGTGCGCCGCGCGGCGCGCCGGTACAGCTCTGCCGGCTGCCCGTAAATGTTCAGATCAGCGCCCAGCCCGGAGAGGAATGGCTGTTGTAACGCAAGATCGCGGCAAAAAGAGTCGATGGTGGAGATGCGCAACTGTGCGGGAAGATCGCTGATTTGCCAGTTACGCATCCGGGCTCGTTCTGTTGCTTTCCACGCCAGGGACTTCATTGCGTCCGCTTCTGCATCGGGGCCGGGTGCGCCGTTCGCTTCAGCCTTCTCAAGCTCTGCAAGAATGCGGTGGCGCATCTCGGCAGCGGCCGCCCTGGTAAATGTAATGGCAACGATCTGTCCGGGTTCATCCACTTCAGCCAGCAGGCGCAGAAAGCGGCGCGTCAGCAGGTCGGTCTTTCCGGATCCTGCAGGCGCTTCCACCAGAATGGATCGCCCCGTATCGAGCGCGCGGGTGCGCTGATCATGATCCGGTGGCAGAGGGTCCGGCGGCAGAGTGCCTGATGGCATACGCCGGCTTGGGAGCTTAGTCATCGTCGGCCTCCGGCTCTTCTTCGTCGAGTACGACCAATGGCTGCTGCTCCTGGATGCGGCACAAGGTCTGGAGTCCGCACGCGACGCACGTCTCAGGATATTTGCGCGGATCCACGGCGGCATCGCCTGCAAGATAGTCTCGTGCAAGTTGCTCGATGGTCTTCCGCCACGCGCTGAGCTGGTCATCCGTCAGGCGGTGCTTCATCAAAAGGTTGCTGCCCTTGAGCCCTCCGAACAGAGTGGTCGATGGATCGGTGACGCATCCGGCAAAGCGGGACTTTCCGGTCTGCACCTGGGCCAAGACCAGTCCACCGGCCTTGTGCGGTTCAGGAAGCGCAACCGTGGCATAGAGTGGAAGCTGCACGTCTTGTGGGCGCGGCAGTTCCCAGTCTCTGATGGAGACACTGCCCGTCTTGTAGTCAATGACCAGCAGGCTCCCGTCGTTGAGGCAGTCAATGCGGTCCATGCGCAGGTTCAATGCAAGCCCGGCAATCTGCACGACAGCAGGCGCCTCGACCTGCTCAACACGGAACGACAGGCGCGTCGCTTCATACCCGAGCCACTCCGTCACCAACTGGACCAGCCGCTGCTCTTCCAGATCAAGGTATCGGCGCGGCATTCGGTCGCGCACACCGTCGGGCAGCTTTTCTGCGACTGTTCTGCGCACATGATGCGCAACGAACGCCGCCAAATCCGATCGTCTATGCAGATCGTCAAGGTTGCTGAGTCCATGGGGCGGTCCACCCCACACTGCGCGCATCACATGATGCAGAAGCTGCCCGCGCTGCATTGCAGTCAATCCCGGTTCGGCGGGCTCCCAATCCTGCGCGCTCAGCCGCGTGGTCGCAAAGGCCTTGAACGGGCACTGCGATTGCGCGCTCAAGAGGCTTGCCCCGCCATGCGCGCGATGCTCCGGCAAGGGGATGCGGGAGGTGTCGTGGTAGCGGATGGTGCGCGGCTGAATTGGCTCTACTGTCGATGCAGGCAAAGGCGTAGATGGGCCGGCAAGCTTGATGACGATGCGCGACGGCCTCGTCTCCATCGTGTTTTTTTGGAGAGCATAGCTGAAGTGAACGATGGGCGCGGAAGCCAGCAGCCGCTCGGTGATGCTCTGTGCCAACTCCCAGTCGTGCAACGGGCTGGCGTGCGGCATGGCCGCGTCGCATTGCACCTGCAGGGGCAGCAATGGGTGTGCGGATCCGGTGGCGGGCCAGGAATCTTCATCCGCGCCAAGAAACCAGATTGCATCGGCGACAAGTCCTGCGGACTCGACCGGTCCCGTAATCTGGATGGGGGCATGGCTCGATTCAGGCGCGAAAAGAGTCTCCTCTACGATGCGGGCCAATGCCGCAAGAAAATCCTGCCACGAGATATGGCGTCCGTTGAAGCCAAGTGATCCGCAAGTGTCCAGCGCCTGCTCCCATCGGCGAGCGGCCTGGTAGTCTGCGCTTGAAAATCTGCGCTCGCCTGTCAGGCGCATCCGGTCTAGAAGTTCAGGGACCAGCGCTGCCCATTCGAGCGGATGGCGCGGTGGATGCGCTGCGGCGAGCAGATGCTCCCGCGCTGCCAGCGTGCGCTCGATCCAGGCGGCGGGAAGCGTTCCGCCCCCGATACGCTGGCGGGCAAAAGCATCCAGAGTCCACGTGGGGCGCTGCAGACCGGCCCGACGCAGCCAGCGCATGCAGGCCTGCAATGCGGCCGATTCGTCGGCATCCTGTGCCGCAAACCCCGTCGCGAGCAGCCAGTCGACGGCTGTCTCTTCCAGTGCGCCATCAAGCCAGCGCAGCATTGTCAGGTAGGCGCGCGGCACGATCGCCTGGCTCAGCGGGATGCCGAGTGAGAACTCAAACACCGGATCGGCTGAGGCAGGAGCATGGCGCAGGAAGGCCCGCTCGATGGCGCCGCGATGCTCGGCCACCTCCCGCGAAATCACCAGCACGCGGGCCTCCGGATTGGCGCCGAGCAGTTGCATGCACCAATGGGCGCATGCATCCAGTTCCTGTTGCAGATCGCCGGCATGAAGGTGCTGGACGTGCTGCGCCGGCGCGCCGGCCTTGCCGGGTTGCCAGGCGCCCCAGGCAGTGAGAAACGCATGTTGCACAGGTTGCATCCTGTCGAACCCCACGGTGAGGATCGGCGGACGTTGCGCGTGATCCGCTTCAAGCAGCGGAATCGCCTCCAGCGCAACGCGGCTGACGCTGAGCACATCCAGAGCGCGGCATTCGGCCTCAAACGTGGTGAGCCATGCACTAAAAATGCCTGGATCAAGGCTCCAAGTGCTACGCGCCATGGTTTGCAGGTGGCGCGGCGAGTAGCCGCACAGCAACCCGTACCCTTGCATGACCAGGTTCGCCAACCTGTAGCGTGGACCGGGCAGCAGAGCGGCAAGATGCGCCTCCTGTGCAACGATTCCGGCCCAGATGCCCTGCTCCAGCGCCGGATTCAACACCATCCGACCATCGACGGAGCGTGCTTCCCATGCGGCCTGTGCGAAGCTTGCCCAATCCTGAATCTGTGGTGCCTGCCATGCCGTAAATCCCTCAGCGCGCCTGCGACGATGGAAGTCCTGGCGGAGAGCACGCGCGGCACGATCATTGCCTGTGACCACCAATCCGCCATTGCGAAGCCACAGGTCGATGTCAGGGATGTCAGGATTGTCCGCGGGACTCATTCCTGCGTTATACGCTGTCCCTCCGCCGCGGCGTCAACTGCCTGCAGCTCACGGTCGCCGCGGATAGTAAACTGAGGTGTGATTCGCCGAATTCTCACACTTTCAGCGCTGCTTGTCGTTGCTTTGGGCGGATGCCGCTCTGGCCAGCAGGCTGCTCCGACCGCTTCTGCCAGTCCTTCTTATAAGGTGTATAAGCTGCGCGGCAAGGTTGTCGCGGCAAACCCCTCGACGGGCGAGGTAACGCTGAACCACGAGGCCATCCCGGGCTTTATGGACGCGATGACCATGCCCTATAAGCTCAAGGACCCCAGCATTCTGGGCGAATTGCATCCCGGCGATGTCATCACGGCGGATGTGCTGGTTTCGCAGAATGCGGATGCCGATGTACTGCTGGACCACATTGTGGTGGTGGCGCAGGGAAAGCCGGACTACCGGCCCACCTCGGTTTACCATGTTCCCGCGCCCGGTGATCTGGTGCCGGACTTCGCGCTGCGCAATCAGGATGGGCGCGTCCTTCACCTCAGACAATTTCGCAGCAGGGCGCTGCTTTTGACGTTCATCTACACGCGTTGCCCTCTGCCCAATTTTTGCCCGCTCGTGACACACAACTTTGCGGTCATTGAGCGGCAGCTTGCCGCCAATCCTGCGCTGCTTGCCAAGACGCATCTGCTCTGCATCAGTTTTGACCCCGAACATGACACGCCGGTGCGGCTGCGTGCTTATGGCGCCGAGTATATCGGCAGCGATACAAAGGATGCTTTTGCGCACTGGGACTTTGCCGTGCCGCAGAAGGCAGTTCTGGACAACATGGCCAAATATTTTGATGTGGGCATTACTACAGGCGGCGACGGCTCCATCACGCACACGCTGTCTACCACGCTCATCGGGCGCGACGGAAAGGTTGTGCAGTTTTACCCTGGGAACGAGTGGACTCCGGATCAGGTGTTTATCGATGTAAAAATGGCGGCCGGCGGAGCGTGAAAGATCTCGCCGAGCGCCTACCGAACGGTGTGCCTTTAGCCAGGGAGGCCAACAGCCGGCTGGGCAGGAGCCCGAGGGCGACCGCGAGGCCGGTCCCGGCGGGGAATAGTGCATCGCTTCGGCTGAACGATCATCCAAACTACTGCATCGTTGTTTGTTAAGAGAGAAGGGAATCGGAATGGCAAAAGTGACTCTAATCTTTGCCGGATTGCTGATCGCGCTCGGGCTGGTTGGCTATGTGGGGACGGGCAGCCAGCATCCCACGGCGCTGATTCCTGCAGGCTTCGGCGTCTTGCTGGGTATTTTCGGCGGGCTGGCCATCAGCCCCAGCGAGGCACGGCGCAAGCTCTTCATGCACGTCAATGTGACCATCGGCCTTATTGCCTTCCTGGGCGGAGCGGCGGAGGGCGTGCGCGGCTACGTGCATGCCTCTTCAGCAGGCCTGCAGCCCGACATGGTTGCTCTTGCCTCGAAGTTGACCATGGCGGGCCTGATGCTGATCTACGTCATCCTGTGCGTGCGTTCCTTTATCGCGGCACGGCGCTCGGGAAAGGTTTAGCGCATGGGCGGTATGCGCGGCGCAGGAATCGGCATGGGGATGCGGGCTGAAAGCACGCCGCGCGGACCGGGTGCGCGGGGTGGCCGGGCGGACATGCCGAAGCGCAAGCCGGATTTGAAGAAACTGTGGCCGCAAATCTGGGCGCTGGTGGCTCCGCGCAAGGGACTGCTGGTGGCGGGCATGGTCTTGATGGCCATCAATCGCGTGGCAGGTTTGGCGCTGCCACTGGTCTCGAAGCCCCTGCTGGACACGGTGCTTTCTCCCCTTCACCCGCATCCGACGCTCCTTGTGCGCATTATCGCGCTGGTCCTGGGCGCAACGATTGTGCAGGCGATTAGCTCCTACTCGCTCACCCAGCTGCTCTCGGTCGCCGGCCAGCGGCTGATTGCCGAAATGCGGCGGGAAGTGCAACGGCACGTGGGCCTGCTCTCAGTGGCTTATTACGACGAGAACCGCACGGGAACTCTGGTTGCGCGCATCATGACTGACGTCGAAGGCGTGCGCAACCTGGTTGGGACTGGCCTGGTGCAGTTCGTGGGCGGGATGCTGACCGCCGTGCTGGTTTTCTTTTTTCTTTTATATCAAAGTGTCATCGTGACGCTCACGGTTTTCGCCGTCGTAGGAGCGTTCGTATTCATTCTGCAGTATGGCTTCAAAGTCATTCGCCCAATCTTCCGCGAACGGGGCAAGATCAATGCGGAAGTGACTGGGCGGCTGACGGAGTCGCTGGGCGGAGTGCGCGTCATCAAGGGCTACCACGCCGAGGAGCGTGAGCATAAGGTCTTTTCCATCGGCGTGGATCGGCTGCTGGAAAACGTGATGAAGTCGCTGACGATGACCAGCGTGCTTGGATCGGCCTCGACCACGGTTCTGGGCATCGTGTCCGCACTTGTGATGTGGCTGGGCGGACATCTGGTGCTCAAGGGGACCTGGACAGTCGGTTCCTACTTTCAATACAACATGTTTCTCGCGCTGATGGTGGCGCCGGTGTTTCAGATCGTCAACGTCGGGACGCAATTGACCGAGGCATTCGCCGGACTGGATCGCACTAACGAAATTCTGGCGGAGCCGGAGGAGAATCAGGAGCCGGGGCGCACGGTGAAGATGCCTCCGATTCAAGGCGCGGTGCAGTTTCAGAACGTGGAGTTTGCGTATACGCCGGAAAAGCCGGTGCTGCACAGCGTGAGCTTTAATGCTGCATCGGGCACCGTGACTGCGCTGGTTGGATCATCGGGGTCGGGCAAATCGACCATCATAAGCCTGCTCTGCGCCTTCCATACCCCACTCAAGGGCCGTGTGCTGGTGGATGGTGTGGACCTCGCGACCGTGGACCTGCATACCTTTCGCTCGCAGTTGGGCGTGGTGCTTCAGGACTCTTTCCTGTTTGATGGCACGATTCGCGAGAACGTAATGTTTTCCCGTCCCGATGCGACGGAAGAGCAGTTTCTGTTTGCCTGCAAAACGGCACGTGTAGATGAATTTGCCGAGCGGTTTCCGGAGGCCTACGACACCATCGTTGGCGAGCGAGGCGTCAAGCTCTCCGGCGGTCAGCGCCAGCGGCTTTCCATTGCCCGTGCGCTGCTGGCCGAGCCTCGCATCCTGATTCTGGACGAAGCGACCAGTTCGCTGGACTCCGAGTCGGAAGCCATGATCCAGTCCGGACTCGCGCAGCTGATGCAGGGCCGCACTACGTTTGTCATCGCTCACCGCCTTTCCACGATTCGCCGCGCCGATCAGATTCTTGTCGTGGAAGGAGGACGCATTCTTGAACGCGGCAATCATCAGGAACTCTACGCACTCGGCGGCCGCTACTATGACCTGTACACGCGTCAGCATGGCCTGGAAGCGAATCTTTTTCTAGCTCCCGGCGAAGGCGATGTGGTGCCCGCCTGAGTTGTATCCGGTGTGCCGACGCGACCAGCACCCAGGGACCAGCGCAATCTATTCCAGGACTTGGTTGAAGCCGCTTTTGAAGAGCGGCCTGTCTTATACCGTGATCGATCGTATCAAAGCTTGACGGGCATCTCATATTTTGAGAGACTGTCTTTGAATTAGAACGCAATACGGGGGACCAGAATGCGAGACGCGGCTCCGCAAGGCATCTACAAAGTGCAAGCCCTTGACAGGGCCTTTGCTGTTCTTGACCTGCTTGGTGAGAGTGAGACACCGTTGGGCTTGGCCCAGGTCGCATCTTCATTACAACTGCACAAGAGCACCGCACACCGGTTTCTGATGGTTCTCGAGCGGCATCACATGGTGGAGCGCACCAGCAGCGGAAAGTTTCGTCTCGGCCTGCGACTTTTTGACTTCGGCAATCGCGCCATAGAGCAATATGACCTCCGCGAGCGAGCGCAGCCTCATTTGCGCCGCCTTGTTGCGGAGACCGAGGAGACCGCGCACCTTTGCATTCTGGAGCAGGCTCGCGTCATCTACATCGACAAGATAGAGCCAGCGCATTCCGTGCGCATGATTACGCGCATCGGGTCCAGCAACTCTGTGCACTGCACTTCAGTGGGCAAGGCGATTCTAGCGTTTCTTCCGGAAGACCGCATTGCAGACATCATTCGCCGCACGCGGTTTGAACGGTTCACGCATCGTACCATTGCCACGCCTGAGGCGCTGCGCGCGGAGATTGAGAAGACCCGCCGCCGCGGGTATGCGGTGGACGATGAAGAACTGGAGGAGGGCCTTCGGTGCATTGCGGTCCCGTTGCTGGATGCACAGAAGCAGCCGGTGGCAGCGGTCAGTGTCTCCGGTCCATCTTTCCGCGTTACCGCGCAAAAGCTTCCGGCGATCGCCAATCATCTTTTGCATTGCGTCCGTGGGATTGCCCATGACATGGGCTTCACTTCTACCACGCGCAACAGCCGCGCAGCGTGGACGGGCTGAGGCGCGCTTCGAGGCGGGTCCAGGTTTTTCGCAGAGTCATTCGGCGAGGAATTTGCAGGGCATTTTGGCTGCCCCGCGCTCCCCAAAGTCTGCTGATTTCTTTTGCGCTCGGTTTAAGTGCGAGCGCAATGCATCCTTCTTGGTGCAAGCTCCACCGAAGATGCACAGCCGGGGTTGCGAGGAAGCCAGGAGCAGGTTTGATGATTCAGGCCCAACATCTGTCCAATCAGGTGAAGCCTCGGGACGCAGCTCGGTTGGTTAGTGCGCTGCCCTCGCAATGAATTCCTTTATTTTCCTGGATATACAGAACATGCCGTTCGTCGTGATGTCCATTTGACCGAGATAGCCGCTCAGGTTATCTGTGCCAGTCTCTCGTCGCCGAACACAGGTTCAAATCCGGCAAGGCGTTGATTCCGGGAACGGGATACCTTGAATTCGTTGCCGGCGCCGTCGCGCGGGGATCGATGAAAGGCCCGGTGGAATTTCAGGATGTGTATTTCCTGGCGCCGCTCACGTTTGATGGCCCAGAGACGAGGGAGATCCGTGTGCAACTGAAGCAGGATGCACACGCTGAACACCAGGCCGGGGGCTTTGAGTTCTCTGTGCTTGCCAGCGGGCAGAAATGGACAGAGCACTGCACCGGTCGTATTGCACCCTGCATCCGGCGCGATGAGGCCCGCGTTGACATGCAGGCGATTGCCGCGCGATGCAACCAGCGCGAACTCGTGTTTGATGAGCAGCACCGGACCGAGCAGGAAGAGTATTTCGAGTTCGGCCGCCACTGGCGATCGCTCAAGCGACTCCGAATTGGCAGCTCTGAGGGATGGGCGGAACTGCAGCTGGACCCGCTTTTTGAGCAAGAAGTCTCAGCCTTGCGCATGCATCCTGCACTGCTGGATATGGCAACGGGCTGTTCCCTCTACCTGACGGATCGGTATGAGGGTTCAGGCGATCTCTACTTCCCCGTCTCCTACAAGAAGATATGCCTGTATCGACACTTGCCGGCCAAGGTTTTCAGCCATATCCGCTCTCGAAAAGAGAACATCGTTCACGGCGAATTTGAGCGGTTTGACATCACGATTTGCGATGAGCAGGGAAGGCTGGTTGCGGAGATTGAAAGCTTTGCCATGCGTCGTATTGAGAATGCCGCACGGGCTGCGTGGGAGACGGATTGGAATCAGGCAAGTGAGCAGAGGGGTCCCGCGGACCTTCTTGCCACCACGGGAGAAATCGGCATCAAGCCGGCGGATGGAGTGCGCTTGCTGGCACGCATCCTGCAGAGCGACTCGCCTGGTGCGCTGGACGTGCTCCCCGAGCGAGCGGCGATTCCGGACGCAGAGCAGGCTCCGTCTCCGAAGCACGCTGCCGGTGCACAGGGCGCAGATTCAAGCATCGAAGGCACACTCGCCGGCTGGTTTCAGGAGCTTCTTGGCGTGGAGCAGGCAGAGCCGGACGACGACTTTTTTGCACTGGGCGGTCATTCGCTGGTTGGAATTCGCCTGTTTGCCAAGATCAAGAACATGTACGGAGTGGATCTGGAGTTGGCGACCTTGTTTGAGGCCCGCACTGTGCGCCAATTGGCAGCACTGATCCAGAAGTCGGCCCAGCCTTCCGGCACTGAACAGAAGAAGTGGTCCTACCTGATACCGATTCAGGCGAATGGGTCGCGCATTCCGATGTTCTTTGTACATGCGGTTGGCGGGGAAGTGCTCTTCTACGAGCCACTCGCGAGTGCGCTTGGAAATGATCAGCCTGTGTATGGATTTCGTCCATTCCTGGCGGCCCATGAAGATCGCAGCAGTGCCACATTGGCAGAGATGGCCGCGGCATTTGTGAAGGAATTACGGACCTTCCTGCCGCATGGCCCTTACCTGATCGGCGGATTGTCATACGGAGGTCTGGTAGCACTGGAGATGGCGCGCGAGCTCGCCGCCCAGGGTGTGCCGCCGGCTCTGGTCGCGGTCATGGATGCTTCGCTTCCCGGAAGCACGCGGCACGTTGCCGCCCAGGCCCAGGCTGCAACGCTTGCCGGGAATCTTCGCCGGCAAGGCGTTGCCTATGTGTCGCGGAAGGCACGATTGAAGCGTCTTTACTGGACGAAGAAGATTGTTCACCAGGCGCAATTGGTGATGGCTTCGCGCTACAGAAAGCGCGGCGCTTCTCTACCGGCCAATCTTCGTTACGCGCAGATTGAAGCCGCCCACCTGAGTGCGCTCGCAGGCCACCCTTTCATGCCGTATGCGGGGGACATCATGCTGCTGCGGGCCATGAACCGCGGCTACGAGGGCGTCGTGAGCCTGAGCGAAGCGGAAGATCCTACCCTTGGCTGGAGCGGAATTGTGCGCGGGAAGCTGGAGATCCGCGATGTACCCGCGAATCACCTGAATATGCTGCTGGAACCGAATGTTCGCGAGGTGGCGCGCGTGTTGATGGAAGCTGCATCGGATCGGCAGGCCGGTGCTGCCGCTGTCCGTTAGCTCCTCGTCCGTTGTCGAATCATTGTGCAACTCAAAGCAATGCACGGGGAGCGGGCAACTGCGCACCGGAATCAATTCAGTCCGGTATAGTGAGATGCAGACATGACATCAGCAGCAGGAAGCAAGGCGGTTCTTCTTCATTTCTCCGGGCCGGACAGGCCAGGTCTTACCGCAAAACTGACGAGCATCCTGGCCGGCCATGAGGTCGCTGTCTTGGATATCGGGCAGGCCGTCGTCCATGAGAATCTTGCTCTCGGAATCCTTGTGGAGTTACCGGCGGGCTTTGACTTTAACCGGCTCAAAACAGCTCTTCAGAACTGCGCGGCGCAGTTGGACTTGCATGTGCGTTTTCGACCCGTGGCGCAGAATGCATTGCAGCACTGGTTGCATGGGTTGGGACAGCAGCACTTCATCATCACTCTTCTGGGTCGCGCTATCACCGCTGAACAACTGGCGCGCGTGAGCGCCATTATTTCCACACATGAGATGAATATCGAGCGGATCGATCGTCTGTCCCGGCAGCTCTCTCCAGGAGATGTCCCATTGAACGCATGCGTTGAACTGGCAGTTTGCGGCGACGGTGCGCGGGAGGCAGACATGCGCGTCGAATTCCTGCGCACTGCACAGGAGTTGTCGATTGATGTCGCCTTTCAACGAGAGAGCATCTTTCGCAGGAATCGCAGGCTCTTCGTGTTCGACATGGATTCGACGCTGATCCAGGGCGAGGTGATCGACGAGTTGGCCAGGATGGCCGGGGTCGGTGAGGAGGTTGCGCGCATCACAGAGGCAGCCATGCGTGGCGAGCTCAAGTTTGATGAGAGCTTCACGCGCCGCGTGGGGCTGCTGAAAGGGCTGCCCGCGGAGAGGGTGCATAGCCTCCTGCACACCATTCCATTGGCCGACGGGGCCGAGCGGTTGATTCGAACGCTCAAGCTGCTGGGTTACAAGACGGCCATTCTCTCCGGCGGCTTCAATTTCTTTGCCCGATCCCTGCAGCAGCGTCTGGGCATCGATGATGTCCATTCCAACGAGTTGGAGATTCAGGATGGCGTCGTCACCGGCCGTGTCATTCCCCCCATCATCAATGGAGCGCGAAAGGCTGCGTTGCTGGCGGAGATCGCCGAGCGGGAAGGTATCTCGCTGGAACAGGTTGTAGCCGTCGGGGATGGAGCCAACGATATTCCCATGCTGAACCTGGCCGGCATGGGAATTGCGTACCGCGCCAAGCCTCTGGTGCGGCAAAGTGCCGACCAGTCCATTTCCTGCCTGGGTCTGGACGGGCTCCTCTATTTGCTGGGAGTGCGCGATCGCGATCTGCGGCCGCATGAGGTGTAGACATTCTGTTCCCGCAGAGGATGCCATGTCTGTCCCGTGCCCTGAAAGTCGTGCGGGGACGCAGGCAAAATCCAATGTCAGAGGCCGGTTCCGGGAGTTGTCGACAGTAGCGAGCAGCCATACTCTATTGCGCCTTTCGCATCCCTGATCCATTACTTGCTTCCCTGACGTCTATGCCAGTAGAGTGTCACCGAGACGCAACGCGCGGCGGAGAGATGCTGCCGAGGTCTTTCAAAGCGGCTTGCGTGGACTCAATTCTCAAAAGGATCCCCCGATGTCTTCCACGCGACCATCCTCCGGCTCTTCTGCTGCAGGTTCGCATCAACAGGATCTCGATTCTGTTTTGCGCGAAAATCGTCTCTTCCCGCCGCCACAGGAGTTCCGCGAGCGGGCGCATATCCAAAGTCTGGAACAGTACGAGGAACTCTACAGGAAATCCATCCAGGATCCGGAAGCCTTCTGGGCAGGCGCAGCAAGGGAACTGCACTGGTTTAAGACCTGGGATAGGGTCCTTGAATGGGATCTGCCATGGGCCAAGTGGTTCGTGGGCGGCAAGATCAATCTAAGTTATAACTGTCTGGATCGCCATGTTGACGGTCCAAATCGCGACAAGCTTGCACTGATCTGGGAAGGTGAGCCGGGTGAAGTAAGACGCCTGACTTACGCGGAGTTACTAGCAGAGGTGCAGAAGGTTGCGAGTGCTTTGAAGTCTCTGGGTATTCAGAAGGGAGACCGCGTCGCCATCTATATGGGTATGACTCCCGAGTTGGCCATTGCGCTGCTCGCCTGCGCCCGCATCGGCGCGATTCACTCGGTCATCTTCGGCGGATTCGCTGCTGCGGCAATTGCAGATCGCGTGAATGATGCCGGATGCATCGCGATTCTGACGCAGGACTCAAGCTATCGTCGTGGCAATGAAGTGCCCTTGAAGAGGACTGTGGATGAGGCGATGCAGGTTTGCCGTACGGTGAAGCACGTCGTCGTGCTGCGAAGGACCGGCTGCGCGGTGCAGATGCAATCAGGCCGTGACCACTGGTGGCACGAATTAGTGGAACACGCGGCGCAGGAATGCCCGGCGGAGTGGCTCGATTCCGAGGATCCTCTCTATATCCTCTATACCTCAGGCACCACCGGCAAGCCAAAAGGGTTGGTGCATACCACCGGCGGCTACGCGGTGCAAACCTACCTGACCACCAAGTACGTGTTTGATTTGCACGAGGATGACGTGTACTGGTGCACGGCGGATATCGGATGGGTGACAGGGCACTCCTATGTTGTTTACGGGCCTCTGCAAAACGGCGCCACTGTGCTGATGTACGAAGGAGCGCCGAACTGGCCGGATTTCTCGCGTTTATGGAAGATTGTGGATGACCATAAGGTGACCGTGTTCTACACCGCGCCCACAGCCATTCGAGCCTGCATCAAATGGGGCGACGAGCATGTAGAAAAGCACAAGCTTGACTCACTGCGCCTGCTGGGTACGGTTGGGGAGCCGATCAATCCGGAAGCGTGGATGTGGTATCGCGAGAAGATCGGCCACAATCGCTGTCCCGTTGTCGATACATGGTGGCAAACGGAGACTGGAGCCATCATGATTGCGCCGGTTCCGGGCGCTGTGGCCACCAAGCCAGGCTCTGCGACCCGGCCATTCTTCGGTATTGACGCAGATGTGGTGACGCACTCGGGCGAGCCGGTGCCCGCCGGAAGCGGTGGTCTGCTTGTGGTGCGCAAGCCGTGGCCGTCGATGGCGCGTACGGTCTATGGAGATCCTGAGCGCTTTCGGCAGACATACTGGAGCGACGTGCCGGGCTGCTACTTTACCGGAGACGGAGCGCGCCGGGATGCGGACGGCTATTTCTGGCTGATGGGTCGCGTGGATGACGTGATCAATGTGAGTGGGCACAGGCTTGGAACCATGGAGGTTGAGTCGGCGCTGGTCGCTCATCCGAAGGTCGCGGAAGCAGCCGTTGTGGGGCGCCCGGACGATCTAAAGGGACAAGCCATCGCCGCTTTTGTCACGCTGGAAAGTGGAAACCAGCCAACCGACGCGCTTAAAGATGAATTGCGTAAGTGGGTCACCAAGGAAATCGGCGCATTGGCACGGCCGGATGACATCCGCTTTACGGATGGTTTGCCCAAGACACGAAGCGGAAAAATAATGCGTCGGCTGCTGCGGGACTTGGCAACCCACGGCGAAATAAGGGGAGATACCACCACGCTTGAAGACTTCACCGTCATTGCCAAGTTGCGGGAGGCGGATGAGGGATAGTGAAATGAGCTGCACCGTTGGCTAGCCCGTTCAGCCTGGCAGAGGTGCAGGTTCGTTTCCACTAGTTCAGCGGGACAACCGGCGCTATCACGCGAAGAGCGAGCGGGTGGCCTGGCTCAGCATCACTGCTCTGGCGAAGAGGACCTGAAGAAGCTGAAAACTCTGCCCTCTGCGATCTCCCGCAGGAGATAGCCGGCCGGCAGCAGGGATAACCACAGGATGGGATACCTGTAGCGCATATCCGAAACGACCACGTAGTACATCAGAGGATAGATAGTCGACACCGCCAGGATATAAAGGGTGACAGCTTCGCGCCGCCTTGCCATCAGGATCAGTCCCGGCAGCGAGAGCGCGGTGATGAGCCACATGACGCGCGCAATGCGATTCTGTTGATGGGCCCAGATCTGCGAGTAGTGGGGAACGCTAAAAGCATTTGCGAATTGAATCGTGGCGGGAATATTTTCCGTCGCAGGAAACCAAAACTCTTTGATTCGGATCAGCGTGAGGTGTGCGAACCGAGCGCCGTGTGATCTGACCCAAGCCTCTGCGTCCGCGGTGCGCGTACGATCGTATTGGATCTCGCCGAGCCGATGTAACTCTTCCACCTCTGCAAGGCTCACGTTTGGGTGGTGTGTCTGGTAGCAGTTGTTCAGTTCATTGCGAATCAGACTGGATTGCGCGCAGTCATTATTGGAGACATAGAGAGCTATTCCAAGATTCGTTCTGGTGACAAGTGCTCCCAACGCGAAGTAGTTCCTAATCGCCCATCCCATTCCGAAGGCTGCCAGAAGACCCAATACCAGTACAGCCTGCTTGATTGCGGTTGATCGGTTCCGGCCGGACTTTAGGAGCAGAAACCCAATCCATGGCACGATAATCAAGACGGAGGACGGGTTTAAGAGAAAAAGCAGGCCAGCGATCGTACCGCTCAGGACGGCTCTACGCATCGTATTGCGCTCAGCCAGCGGTCCGGGAGCAGTGAGGATGCAAAACAGAAGGATTCCCGCGACTGTAAAATTGGTATCCCAGCCTGGGATGGATTGCATGGCGCCCAGCCAAAGCAGCGCTGCAAAAACGCCGGGGACTGAATCGCCGAAAGAAATTATTGAAACACGCGGCAACAATGCCGCGGTGAAGGCGTTTGCGATGATGGCGCACAGCACTGATGCGATGTAGATGAGCCCCGGCACTCGAAACACCTTCATCAGGCCGGCAAGGATTAAAGGGTATAGCGGAGGGTTGTTTGCAGTCGGCCCAGTCGCGAGCGTGCTGAATGGATTGGCAAAGGCGCCCCGAGTTGCAAGGTTCTTTGCAAGGATCCACATCTCGGCTCCGGGCATTACCGGAAGTTGATTTTGCGAGGACAGGCCGATCAGGCCCACGGCAAACATCATTACAAGGGACACATCGGACTGATGCGATCGAAGAAACCGGAGCGTCTTGTTCAAGGTTCTATACTCCGCAAGGTTCGATTTAAGCCAGGAGGCCACTCATGATGACTGCACCGGGGTTGTTCGTCTCGCATCCGGCGCCATTTCATGAGGTAAGAGACGCAGGCATGACGCGCAACGGCTTCTTCCACTGGAGAATCGCCGAGCTGGCGTAAAGCAAGGCGGCGATCAGGAGCAGTGCCTTCATGCCGAAAAGAAATGAAAGATTCTGTGCGAGTCCTCCCGCGACAGCGCCCAGCATGTTGGCGCCAAATGCAGCGCTGCTACCCTTGAATCGTCTGAAGCTTTCGGCAAAAATGACTCCTGCGAAGAAGATCGGCACACAGTAGGCAACACAGATGATAATTCCAACCATCGTGCCCGATCCAGGAATTCTGTGCCAGGGTACAAGATAGTTGAGCAGAAGAGAAGCGCAGAGGAGCCAGTAATAAGGCGCCAGCTTGGACGGCGTGTAGAAGCTGACATAGATGTTAGCGAAAAGCAGGACCGTGAGAATTCCTGTGAGTGCGATGCTATTGACGATCCAAGTTGTGCCGAAGTACAAGGCAAGGCGGCTTACGAGCGGAGTTTCCATCAACAAGAATCCGGCCCCAAGCAGGAAGAAAATCTTGCATCTTTTCGAGATTTTGGCCGTTTGGTTTCTTGCCAGTCAAGACTTCATAGATCGAACGACACTAAGTAGTTATAAGCAATAACCCGTTTGTGGGAAGGTTTCTGCCAGCGCGCGGACGGGCATTCTTTGTCGTGCAGTTAGAGCCTGTTTACGATCTATGGTCCTGTTGCGGCGAGGGTATCCGGAGAGCCATATGCGTCCGCATTTCCGGTGCGGTAATCGAGGAGGATGGAGCCAAGAAGGCCGTATCCAAGCGATGTGAGC
>JAJZGF010000037.1 GCA_021805025.1 Acidobacteriota bacterium | reverse complement strand
GCTGGCCCTGCTGCACGCGGCCGGCGCGGCGCTGCTCTATCTTGCCGCGGGGCGCAGTTCGTTTACGCCGATCTACTGGCTGGTGCTGGCCTATGCCTGCCTCTACATGCCTACGCTGGCATTGACTAACTCGCTCGCCTTTCGCCAGATGCAGGATACGGGAGCGGAGTTCGGTCCAATCCGCGTTCTTGGCACTGCCGGCTGGATCGTCGCCGGCCTGCTGGTTGGCGGTCTGGGGCTGGAAGCCACTGCCATGCCCCTGCGACTGGCCGCTGCCGCATCCCTGACGCTTGCGTTGTACGCCTTTACGCTGCCCCACACGCCGCCCATCAAAGAGGCCGGCGAGTTCCACCTCGCCAGGCTGTTGCCCGTCGAGGCCATTGGCCTGTTGCGTGAGCCCGCCTTCGCCATCTTTGCGCTCGCATCCTTTCTCATCTGCATTCCGCTGCAGTTTTACTATGCCTTCACCAATCTCTTCCTCAACGAAATCGGCATTCACGATGCCGCGGGAAAGATGACCGGCGGGCAGATGTCCGAGCTGATCTGCATGCTGCTGATCCCCTGGTTCTTCCGCCGTCTCGGCGTCAAATACATGCTCATCGCGGGCATGGCCGCCTGGGCGCTGCGTTATGCGCTCTTTGCTTACGGAAACGGCGGCGCGGCGCTGTGGATGCTTTACGGCGGGATTCTGCTGCATGGCATTTGCTACGACTTTTTCTTTGTGACCGGCCAGATCTATGTGGATCGCAAAGCTCCGCCGGCTGCGCGCGCGGCCGCACAGGGCATGATCACGCTGATTACCTATGGCGCCGGCATGTTGCTTGGCTCGTGGCTTTCGGGGCGAGTAGTGGATCACTTTGCCACAATTGCCCCGGATGGATCCGCCACGCACGCCTGGCGGCCCATCTGGCTCATCTCCTCAGCGCTCTCCGCGGCTATTCTGGTGCTGTTCTTCTTTGCATTTTCTGATCGCGACCGCCGGGCCGCATCCGCCTGAACGGGAGACACGCAAGCCCATGGACTCCGCCGCTCTCTACAGTCCCGAATCCTCCGCGGACGATCGCGCGCGCCGCCGCTACAACCGCTTCCTGCTTTTCGTAGCCGGACTTGGCGGCCTGCTCTACGGCATCGACGTGGGCATCATCGGCGGCGCGCTGCCCTATCTTGAGTCCACCTCGCACCTGACCGCCGCGCAGCTCTCCGTCGTTGTGGCCGCCGTGCTGCTGGGCAGCGTCTTCTCCACGCTCTTCGCCGGCTTGCTTGCGGACTGGATAGGGCGCAGGCCGCTGATGATCGCCAGCGGAGTAGCTTTCATCGTCAGCATTCCGGTCATCGCGCTGTCGCACGGGTACACGCCTCTTTTCCTCGGAAGGCTGCTGCAGGGCATCAGCGGCGGACTTATCGGCGTTGTTGTGCCTCTTTACCTGGCCGAGTGTCTCGCCGCCAGTGATCGGGGCAAAGGCACCGGAGTCTTCCAGTGGCTGCTCACTCTTGGCATTGTTGCGGCTGCGCTGGTTGGCATTTACTTCAGCTATCGCGTGGATGCTGTGACGCAGTCGGCGAGCGCCGCCGCGCTTTTTGCGTTCAAAGATCAGGCATGGCGAAGCATCTTCTGGGTCTCGCTGCCGCCGGGCGTGATCTTCGTGCTTGGCAGTCTGCGGGTCACGGAGTCGCCGCGCTGGCTCTATCGCAAAGGCAGGTTCGGCGAGGCGGAGTCTGTGCTTCTGCGTTCTCGCACGCCGGTGCAGGCGCGCACGGAGATGCGCGAAATGGAGCAGGCGGGCCAGAACAACGCTCCGCGCCCGGCCGGCATGCAGGTGCGCGACTCGCTCCTGCGGCGGAAATACCTTCTGCCGTTTCTGCTGGCCTGCGTCATCCTCTTCTGCAACACCGCTACCGGCGTCAATTCCATCATCGGCTACAACACGGGCATTCTGCTGCAGAGCGGTCTTTCGGATCTCGCCGCGCACTGGGGCTACGTTGTCTTCACAGTGGTGAACTTCCTGATGACGATCGTCGGCATGGTGCTGGTGGATCGCAAGGGCCGCAGGTTTCTGCTCATCCTCGGCACCGGCGGCATCATCGTCTCGCTCGCCTGCGTGGGCGCGTTATTTCTTGCCACGGAACGGGAGAGCGTGGACTGCGGCAAAGCGGTGCAGAGCATGATTGGCCCGAGCCAGGAGCTGATGCTGGGCTTTAATCCTGCGGAGGCAGAGCGGCTGCTGTCGGCGAGCGGTGCAGCGCGCGGAATCGACCGCCGCCGCGCCTCGCTCGCCATCATCTACTCCTATGGCGACTTCACGGCGGCCACAAGCTTTGTGCGCTCCGACGAACTTTCTGCCGCGCCGCTGAGCATGACGCGCGCGAGTTGCCTGCCCGCCAATCGGGTCGACGCTCTCTTCAAGAATCCCTTCGGTGACTTCACCGCTGCGCAGACCGCGCCGCTCAGAATTCAAAAGGCGCTCATTGCGCCGGTGCCGGATGCATCGAACGGCTGGCTGGTGGCGCTTGGCCTCTATCTGTTCATGGGCTTTTATGCGATGGGCCCGGGCGTGTGCGTCTGGCTTGCTCTCTCAGAGCTGATGCCGACGCGCATCCGCTCCAACGGGATGAGTATCGCGCTGGTGATCAACCAGCTTGTTTCCACCACGCTCGCCGCCATCTTTCTGCCGTTTGTCAGCAAGTATGGCTACTCGTCGATTTTCTTTTTGTTTGCGGCATTCACCGTCATCTACTTTGTGACGGCCACGTTCTTCCTGCCGGAGACCAAAGGCAAGACGCTGGAAGAGATTGAGGCGCACTTCGCAGCGGGAGACGCAGGCTGATCGTCCTCTGCAAACTCTACGCTTCAATCACAGCCTTTGAAAGATGCCGCGGGCGGTCCACATTCACGCCGCGCTCCACCGCCATCGCATAGCTGAACAGTTGCAGCGGAATCACCTCGGGAACGGGCAGCAGATGCTCGCACACCGGCTCGACGAAAATGCAATCGTCAGCCAGCGCTTCCACCTCGCGATCGCCTGTGTCGGCGAGGCAAATCCGGCGCGCACCCTGGGTCTTCATCTCGCGGAGCAGTTGCAGCGTCTTCTCATACCGCTGCATGGAGTCGGCATTGGCGCGGTCCACGGTGGCCAGCACCACCAGCGGCACATGCTCGCTCACCACGGCGTTGGGCCCGTGCTTCAACTCGCCCGCCGGGTAGCCTTCGGCCTGCACGTAAGATGACTCCTTCATCTTCAGCGCGCCCTCGCGGGCAATGGCGTAGTGGACGCCGCGGCCCAGGTAAAGGAAGCTTGCCGCATCGCGATACTTCGCGGCCAGAGCGGCCGTCTGCGCGCGCCAGCCATCCAGTTGCTGTTCGATGAGACCGGGCAGCGCACGGAGCGCCCGCACCCGGCGGGCAATTTCGACTGCATGCAGTGTGCCGAGCTGCCGCGCCTCATACAAGGCCAGCAGGTAGAGCGCAGCTAGCTGGCAGGTAAAGCTTTTGGTGGCGGGGATGGCCAGCTCCGGGCCGGCAGCGAGCGGCATGGCGACTGCGGCCTCGCGGAGCATGGTGCTGCCGCCAACATTCGCGATGGCAAGGGTCTGCTGGCCGCCGGCGCGCGCGCAACGCAGCGCAGCCAGCGTATCGCTTGTCTCGCCGGATTGCGAAATGACAATGACGGAAGGCCGGCGCGGGTTGGCTGCGGGCCTGCATCCGTACTCGCTTGCGTACTCGACATCAACTGCAAGGCCGCACAGGTCTTCGAGGATGATTTCAGCGGCCAGGCCCGCATGGCGGCTCGATCCGCTGGCCGCAATCAACACTTCACCCCTGGGGTTGAGCCAGTTGGCAAGGGAAGAAAAAGCCCGCTCGTCCAATGAGTTCTCTTGAAGATAGAGCCCCAGCGTGCGTCGAATGGCGTCGGGCTGCTCGAAGATTTCGCGAAGCATCGCGTGCGGGAATTCAGTCACGGATTGAACCTTTGGCGGGGCGCTAGCGCGCAGCCTTCCATTTGATGTTGCAGCCGATCGAAGGCTGCTGTACGGTGGTCTGGGGGCTGCCTGAGATCGCCGCATCCAGAGCCGCGCGCAGGTCTTCACCCGTGACGGGAATTCCGTTGCCGGGGCGGCTGCGATCGAACTGCCCGCGGTAGACCAGCCGCATCGCTTCGTCGAAGAGAAACAAATCAGGCGTGCAGGCGGCCTTGTAGGCGCGTGCCACGGCCTGCGTCTCGTCGTAGAGATACGGGAACGCGAAACCCAGTGCCTGCGCCTGCTTCTTCAGCCCCGCCGGGTTGTCGTCCGGATAGCTCACCGCGTCGTTGCTGCTGATGGCGACCATGCCGACAGGTTTGTCCTTGTAGTCGCGCCCCAGCGTTGCCAGGCCCAGTTCGATGTGCTTCACATACGGGCAGTGCGTGCAGATGAACATCACCAGCAACGCTTTCTTTCCGCGAAAGTCATCGCGCCGCACCGAGTTCCCAGTCACAACGTCAGGCAGCGCAAAGTCCGGCGCTGTCGTTCCCAGCTCCAGCATGGTCGATTCCGTCAGTGCCATTGTTCCTCACCTCCAGCATTCGCTCGCGGTTTGTCTTGCTATCGTGCGCAGCGCGCCAACCTGCTCACTCCGCCGACCCCGCTCAATCCCTAAAACAGCGGCGCCTGCCTTCCCGGCATGGGAAGGCCAAAGTGCTCGTAGGCCAGGCGCGTGGCCATACGGCCGCGCGGAGTGCGGTCAAGAAAGCCAATCTGAATTAAAAACGGTTCGTAGACTTCTTCGAGAGCGTCTTCTTCCTCAGCCAGTGTGGCGGCCAGCGTGCTGAGGCCGACGGGACCGCCGTCGTACTTTTGGATAATGGCCAGCAGCAGCTTGCGGTCAATCTCGTCAAAGCCGTGTGCATCCACCTCGAGCATGGTGAGGGCGGCGTTGGCCGTGGGCCGGTCAATGATGCCCGAGCCGCGCACCTGGGCGTAGTCGCGCACGCGGCGCAACAGGCGGTTGGCGATGCGCGGGGTGCCACGGGAACGGAGGGCGATTTCCGCCGCGCCGTCCTGATCGATGGGGACGCCCATCACCTCGGCGGAGCGAGTGACAATGAAGCGGAGTTCCTCTTCGTTGTAGAACTCCAGACGCAGCAGGATGCCGAAGCGGGAGCGAAGCGGCGAGCTGAGCAGGCCGGGCCGCGTGGTGGCTCCGATGAAGGTGAAGGGACGGATCTCCATCACGTGCGTGCGCGCTGCCGGACCCTGCCCGATGATGATGTCGAGCTTGTAGTCTTCGAGGGCGGTGTAGAGCTTTTCCTCGAGCACCGGCTGCATGCGGTGGATCTCATCGAGAAACAGAACCTGCCGCTCGCGCAGATTGGTCAGGATCGCGGTCAGGTCGCCCTGAATTTGCAGGGCCGGACCTGAGGTCTGCTGAAAGCCCACATCGAGCTCATTGGCAATGATTGTGGCGAGGGTCGTCTTGCCGAGGCCGGGCGGGCCAAAGAGCAGCACATGGTCTAACGCTTCGCCGCGGGACTTGGCTGCCTCCAGCGCGATGGCCAGTTGCTCCTTGGCTTTGGATTGGCCGATGAACTCGCCCAGCCAGCGGGGGCGCAGCTTCAGCTCAAAGTTCTGTTCCTCGTCGGCGCGCGAGGCGCTGACAAGCCGTTCCGGAGTATCGTCCCGCGCAATCGCCATGATGAGGGCAGTGTAACGGCTGGCGGCGGCTGGGGCAAAGGTGCTTTCAGAATCATCCTTCCGCGACAGCGCACACGGACGCTCATGCCGTACGCCGGGCCGCTGCGGTGCAACCGCACTGACCATTTAGACTTGAGCTGTTGCCCTTTCCACAATGACCCGCCGGCTCGGAATCCTTCGCCGCTTTCGATTTAACGCTCCGCAGCGTATTGCCGCGGTGATGCTCGGGCTTTTTCTGGCGCAGGGATTGTGGCTCACCAGCCGGCAGACGCTCTCCGACCGCGATTACGAGTATGCGCGCTGCGGGCGCGAGACCTGGGAGAAGCCCTCGCCCCTGGCGGGCTACTACACCAGTTGCGGCAACATCCACGATGGCATCCTGGCCTATCGCGCGGCCGGCCTTCCGCTCACGCTGAACCTTGGCGTAGAGCGGGGCCTTGACCATTTTCGCAAGCCAGAGGAGCGCGTCGTGCAATCCAGCGGCGAACTCAGCACGTGGGAGCTGCGCCACCAGCTTACCCACATCCTGCTGCTGCTGCGCCTGCCGTTTCTCGCGGCGGGATGCATGCTGGGCGGAGGCCTGTGGTGGGTCTCGCGCCGCCTTTACGGCAACCTCGGGGGATACACCGCACTCGGACTCTATTGCTTTTCGCCGACGATCCTGCGGGCCTGCATTGCGCCCAACCCGGAGATTCTGGCGGCTCTCGGAGTCTACGCCGCCGTCTACACCTGCATCGGCGTAGCCCACGCCATGCAGGGACCGCGCCGCCGCTGGAAGCCGCGCATCGTTCTGCTGACGGTTGCGCTCGGTCTGGCCGCCGCATCGCATATTGCCGCTCTGCCGGTAGCGGCACTGCTCGGCCTGGTTCTGATGCTCTGGGTGGCCGAGGGCCGGCGCAGCCAGGTACTGCCCGTGGTGCTTGCGGCTACGGCGGGCGCGCTGGTGGTGCTCTTTGCCTGCTATGGGTTCTCGGCAGACGCGTTCAGCTACGTCTTCCGCTCCGGCGCCGGCTTTCTGTGGTTTTCGATTGATCCCGCGCAGCGCTTCTTTTTCACGCTCGGCAATGCCGGCATCGCGGTGGCTTCCGGGGCCGCCGTGCTCCTCTACCTGGGACTCCGCCAGACGCGCTATTTTGGCAACACCGCGCCGCTGCTGTGCGCTGTGGTCCTGTTTGCGCTTGTGATGACGGGCGCGCCCGGCAGCCCCTGGCTCTGGGCCGTGCCTTTTCTGCTGACCTTCGTGGGGGGCGCATTCGCCGATGCCTATGAGAGTCCGCGACGCCGTATCGCGCTGGCTGCCGCTTCGGCCCTGGTCGCAATGCAGGCGATTTTCTGCCTGCTGAGCCTGCCCGGATTGCTCTGACCGGAGCCTGGGCGGCGGTCGGCTTGAGACGGCCCGAAGAGATGCACCCAAGTGTGCCGATAAAATAAAGAAAACCAAAGACTTATATCCAGATTTCTGCCTTGCTGAATCGTGCTTCGAGCGCGTAAAATAAAGGGGTATCCCGCGGAGCCCGGCCTCGCTTTTTCCGGAACCTCTTTTGCCGCATTTCCGCGGGCGAAGAAAACCCTATGGCAGACGACAAGAATCCACAGCTCCCTCTCGATGGCGGTACGCCGCCCGGCGGCACAAATCTCATTCCTATCAACATCGAAGAGGAGATGCGCCGCTCGTATCTCGATTACTCGATGTCTGTGATCATCGGGCGCGCGCTGCCCGATGCCCGCGACGGCTTGAAGCCGGTCCATCGCCGCGTGCTTTACACCCTGAGCGAGATGGGGCTGGAGTACAACAAGAAGTACACCAAGTGCGCCAAGGTTGTGGGTCAGGCCATGGGTGTCTACCATCCCCACGGCGACTCGGCCATCTACGACACCCTTGTGCGCATGGCCCAGCCTTTCTCGCTGCGCTATCCGCTGGTGGATGGCCAGGGCAACTTCGGGTCAGTCGACGGCGATCCGCCCGCCGCCATGCGTTACACCGAGTGCCGCATGGCGCGCATTGCGGGTGAGTTGCTGGCCGACATCGAGATGGAGACGGTGGACTTTACGCCGAACTACGATGAGTCCACGTTTGAGCCTACGGTGCTGCCCACACGCATTCCGAACCTGATCGTCAACGGGTCCAGCGGCATCGCGGTGGGTATGGCCACCAACATTCCGCCGCACAACCTTACCGAGGTCGTCAACGCCGCCATCGAGCTGGTCAAGAATCCCAAGGCGGGCCTGCTTGAAGTGCTCAAGCACGTGCAGGGACCGGATTTTCCGACGGGCGGATTTCTCTACGGCAAGAGCGGCATCGCCCAGGCCTACAAGACCGGCCGCGGCCGCTTTATGATGCGCGCCAAGGTGGCCACGGAAAACCTGACCAAGGAAAAGCAGGCAATCATCGTCACTGAGATTCCCTATCAGGTTAATAAATCCAAGCTTATCGAGCGCATCGCCGAACTGGTGAACGAGAAAATCGTAGACGACATCGGGGACGTGCGCGACGAGAGCGACCGCGACGGCATGCGCATCGTCATTGAACTGAAGCGCGGCGCGCAGCCTGAGATTGTGCTGAACCAGCTCTACAAGCACACCCAGATGCAGGAGAGCTTCTCCATGATCTTCCTGGCCGTGCTCAACGGGCAACCGAAGGAGCTCGGGCTTGACCAGGCCATCCACGCCTTCATCGATCATCGCGTCGATGTCGTCCAGCGCCGTACCGTCTTTCTGCTGCGCAAGGCGCGCGAGCGCGAGCACATACTGGAAGGCTACAAGATCGCGCTCGACAACCTCGACACCGTGATCAAGATCATCCGCGGGTCTGGCTCCCGCGTGGAGGCTCGCGAAAATCTCTATGCATGGGGCAAGGGCAAGGAGATTGTTCTCAATCTGGATCGCGAGCGCCTGCCGCACGAGGAGAAGGGCCTTACGCTGCGCCAGATTGACGCGATCCTGGAATTGCAGCTCTATCGGCTGACCCAGCTCTCCATAGATGAACTGCTGAACGAACTTGCCGAAGTCCGAAAGAAGATTGCCGAGTACGAAGAAATTCTGGGCAGCGAGAAGAAGCTGCGCGCCGTCATCATCAAGGAGCTTGAAGATGTGCGCGACCGCTACGGCGATGCGCGGCGCACGCAGATCATTGATGAGAGCGCCGAGCTGCAACTGGAAGACCTCATCGCGGACGAGCAGGTCGCGGTCACGGTCAGCCATCAGGGTTACCTGAAGCGCACGCCTATCAGCATCTATCGCCAGCAAAGGCGCGGCGGCACAGGCCGCATGGGCATGAAGACGCGCGAAGAGGACTTTGTCGCGCAGCTTATCGTGGACTCGACGCACGCGTATCTGCTCTGCTTCACCAACGCGGGCCGCGTCTACTGGCTCAAGGTCTATGAGATTCCCGACGTGGGCGCCGCGGGCAAGGGCAAATCCATGCAAAGCCTGCTCAACCTGCAGCCAGGCGAAAACGTCCGCGCCATCCTGCCGGTGCGCGACCTTGAAGAAGAAGGCAAGTTCATCTTCTTTGCCACGCGCCAGGGCACGGTGAAGAAGACCCCGCTCAAAGACTTCTCCAACGTGATGGCTCGCGGCATCATCGCCATCGGCATCGACAAGGAAGACGAGCTGGTGGCCGCGCGCATCACCGACGGCTCGCAGATCGTCTTCCTCGCGACGCACCTTGGCATGGCCATTCGCTTTGACGAGGCCGATGTGCGCTCGATGGGCCGCCCGGCCTACGGCGTGCGCGGCATTGACCTCGGCAAAGGCGATTATGTGGTCGGCGTCGCCATCACACCCAAGGAGCACGAGCCCGGCGCGTACCGCATTCTTGCTGTCACGGAAAACGGCTTTGGCAAGCGCACGGATGTGGACGAGTACCGCCTGCAAACCCGCGGCGGCAAGGGTGTGAAGAACATGGCCGTCACTCTGCGCATTGGCCGCGTCAACACCATTCAACTTGTCGATGACAGTTCGGAGCTGATGGTCATCAGCCAGTTCGGCAAGATCATCCGCATCGACACCAAGACCATCCGCGCCGCAGGGCGCGCTACGCAGGGCGTGCGCCTGTTGAATCTGGATGATGACGACAAGGTGGCCGCGGCGGTCATCATTCCACCGGAAGAACTTAAGGACGACGAGCCGACGCTGCTGCAATAAGGATCACGGCAGCAAAATTCTGCCAAAAGCAGCAAGGGATGCCCTCAGTCAGGGCATCCCTTGTTGCTTTCGGTGCTTTTTGTCATCAAGATGGCAGCGGAATGAGAGTTATCAGACAACCAGGAACCCCATTAGGCACTCGAAATCGATAGAGGAGCGTCATACACTGGTGTTGCTCACGATTCTCCGCGCGCTCTCCATGGCGCGGACTTTACTCATCGGATTTCTCTTTGCCGCGCTGGCCTTGACAGCCAGTGGCGCGCCCACACGTACGTCCGGGCCGCACCACAACGCCTCGGCAGCAAAGACCTCCCACCCACTCCACCGGCACGCCCGGCCAGCCGCGGCGCACCACGGGCGGCGATCAGCCCACCACGGGAGCCGGCACACCGGAAGCCGTACCCTGGCCAGCAGGCGAGCCCGACCGGCGCGTCTCCCTGCGGCCCCGCGTAGACAGGAAGAGCAAAGCAGACCGGCGCCGCCCACGCAGGCTGCCGCCCGGCGGCCATCCGCGCAGCCGCCTGCAGAGCCGGCGTCGACGGAGCCGACGAGCGACGAAGCCGCGACTGCCTCGGCGCAAGACCGAACAGAGGTTCCTGCGGAGGAGCGAGCATCGGCGCATGCCGTCCCGCGTCATCGAGAAGAGGAGTCGGGTGGGCCCGCGGCAGAGCCCGCAACTGACGAAGCCGCAACCGCAGAAACCACAACCGCAGAAACCGAAACAGACGCAACCGCTGAAGCCGCAACTGCAGCAGCCGCAATCAAGGCCGCGCCCGTGATCGAGAGCGGCCCCGAGGTCAGTCCCGACCCGGTCTCGCTGCGCGCCACCCGCATCGCCCCCATCTCGCCCTTGCGCGGCTCGCTGGCCTCGCTTGTTCGCCAGAATGAGAAGACGGATGCCGACAACCTGGAGCGCATTGAAAACGACGCCGATCTGCGCGACCGCATCGCGCGCGGCATGTTGGTGCCCGTGCCTGCTTCCTCGGCGCTGACGGTGAACGCCAACCTGCCGCAGGACCGCCGTTACTGCCGCCCGTGGACAGCCCGCTTTCTGGCCGACCTGGCGCGTGCGCATGAGACGCAGTTTCATCATCCCCTTGAGGTCAGCTCCGCCGTGCGCACCGTGGATTATCAGAAGCGCCTGATGGGCGTGAACGGCAACGCCGCGCCCGCCGAGGGCGACATCGTCAGCCCGCATGTAACCGGAGCCACGATCGACATCGCCAAGGGCGGCCTCAGCCAGCGCGAGATCTACTGGATGCGCAACCGGCTACTGGCCCTGCAGAACGCGGGCAAGCTCGACGCCGAGGAAGAGTTCCAGCAGGCCTGCTTCCACATCACGGTCTACAAGAGCTACGTGCCCGCCCGGCCTGTGCACAAGACGCGCCGTCGCGTGGTTGCCACGCCAGTTTCCGGCTCGGACAGCCGCGCGATCTCCTCTGGACTCTCGACGCGGGGAGAGTAGCCCCCGCGCCGAAGACGTTCGCCGATCCAAATTTTTCATCTACCAGGATTCCCCGAGCGAGTACAATCGCGGGCGAACGCATTTCTCATTGCGCAGGCCCATGTTCCTGGGGACAGGTCGTCCAGCTCTCTGACTGGTAACTGGCCCCATGCCATTCAAGCCGAGCCGTGCGGAGCGATGCGATCCGACTCATCCTGCAATTCCTGCGAGGCGAACTCATGAGCGATCTGGAACTTCGACCTGCCGCGGAGGCCACACCCGGCCTCACTCAATGGCAGCGTGTTGCAAACACCCTTACCGCGCCGTCCAAAACCTTTGAAGACATCAAGCGCGGCAACAAGAGCTGGTGGTTGCCGCTGCTCGTCGTGTCACTTTTTGTGTACATGCTGTTTGCAGCCATCACTCTCAAGGTGGGATGGGCGCAGGTTGCCCAGAACACCGTTCACCAGAGCCCGAAGACCGAGGAGCAACTGGAGCAGGCCCCGCCCGAGCGGCGCGCCGCAACGCTCAAGTTCATGCAGTATTCAATGGAAGGCAGCTTTGCAGCCAGTCCGCTGTTCGTGATGGGCGTCCTGGCGCTGGGCTCGCTCGGCCTGTGGGGCACCATCAACTTCGGCTTTGGCGGCCGGGCGACCTACGGAAGCATCTTTGCCGTGTGGATGTATGCCGCGCTGCCGGGCATCCTCAAGTCCTTGCTGGGCGCGCTGGTTCTGTTCGCCGGAGCGGCGCCGGAATCTTTCAACCTGACCAACTTTGCGCCGACCAGCATCGGCGCCTTCCTAAGCCCCACAGACACCAATGCGGCGCTCTATAAGCTGGCCAGCGCGCTTGATTTCACCACCATCTGGAGCCTGGTGCTGCTCGGGATGGGAACGGCGATCGTGGCCGGGGTGAAGCGCAGTTCGGGCTATGCGGCCGTCTTTGGCTGGTGGGCGATCCTGGTGCTCATCGGCGTGGGCTGGGCGGCGGCCTTTGGTTGATGTCTCGATTTCCGGACAAGAAAACAGCGCGCATTCCATGCAGGATGCGCGCTGACGTGTTTCTGTCCCGGCTTCCTATTCCGTCCAGCGCCGCATGATCAGCGTGGCGTTGATTCCGCCAAAGCCGAATGAGTTGGACAGCGCGATGTCGAAGCTGTGCGGCACCGCCTTGTTCGGCACATAGTCCAGCTTGCACTCGGGATCCGGTGTGCCCAGGTTGGTGGTTGGCGGCAGCATCTGGTTCTGCAGGGCCAGCACCGTGATGCCCGCCTCGAGCCCGCCCGCACCGCCCAGTAAATGTCCGGTCATCGACTTGGTGCCGCTGATCTTGAGCCTGTGGCTCAGCGCATGCTCGCCGAACACCAGCTCAATGGCCCGCGACTCGTTGCCATCGCCGGCAGGTGTGGAGGTTGCATGCGCATTGACGTAGCCGACTTCCTCGGGCCGAATTCCCGCATCCTTCAGCGCCGCTTTCATGCTGCGTTGCGCGCCCTGGCCCTCCGGGGCAATGCCCGTCATGTGATAGGCATCGGCGCTCATGCCGTAGCCAATCACCTCAGCCAGAATTTTTGCGCCCCGCGCCCTGGCAAACTCCAGCTCTTCCAGAATCAGAATGCCGGCGCCCTCGCCAATCACAAAGCCATCGCGGTCTTTGTCAAAGGGCCGGCTGGCGTGCGTGGGGTCGTCGTTGCGTGTGGAGAGAGCGCGCATGGAGGCGAATCCACCCACGGAGAGCGGCGTGACCGCAGCCTCTGCTCCGCCGGCGATCATCGCATCCGCGTCCCCATGCAGGATCATGCGCACCGAGTCGCCGATGGAGTTGGCGGAGGTGGCGCAGGCCGTTGCCGTGGCCGAGATCGGCCCCTTGGCTCCGTAGCGAATGCTGAGTTGCCCCGCAGCCATGTTGACGATTGCCGCGGGAATAAAGAAGGGTGATATCTTGCGCGGCCCGCCTGCCAGCAGGTTGGCGTGCTCGCGCTCGATGATTTCGAATCCGCCGATGCCCGAGCCGATAAAGACGCCGGTGCGGTCGGCAATCTCCGGCGTGATATCGAGACCCGACTGGGCCATTGCCTCCTGCGCGGCGGCAAAGGCAAAGTGGATGAAGCGCCCCATCTTGCGGGCTTCCTTCTTGTCCACAAAGTTCAGCGGGTCAAAATTCTTGACTTCGGCGGCAAACGTCACAGGGAAGCCGGTGGTGTCGAAGCCATGTATCGGAGCCATACCGCTGGCTCCGGCCAGTAGCTGCCGCCACACCTCCGGAGCGGTGTTGCCCACACCGCACACCAGCCCAAGGCCGGTGATGACGACTCGACGATTCAAGGGTTACTTGCCTTTCGCGTTCTTCTCGATGTAATCGATTGCGTCCTTGACGGTCTTGATCTTCTCCGCGTCCTCGTCGGGAATCTCGAGGTCAAAGGCCTCTTCAAACTGCATCACCAGCTCAACCACATCGAGCGAGTCCGCGCCAAGGTCTTCCTGAAAGCTGGCGCCTGGGGTCACTTCGGCTTCGTCCACCTGCAACTGCTCGACGATGATCTGCTTGACTTTCTCTTCAACGGCCATGCGTGCTTCTCCTCATTTTTCTGGGAACTTTGGACCTATTCCGGGCTTCCATCGCTTTCATTCCGCCCACTTACAATACCGGCCTGCGGCGTGGGAAGACAACCACCGCGCGTAAAAAATGCGCATGGCCCCGAAACTCCAAGTCTACCGGGCAGGTGAGGGTGTGTAAAGGCGCGCAGAGCAGGAAGATGCGGAGTCGGCAGGGAGCAGGGAACCGGCAGCGGATAAACAGCAGAAATGGGCCCGGAATTTCACAGCCCGAAGGCGTATATTCGGCGAAGAGGGATGGGGAAGAATGATGCAGGCTTTGATGGCTGGAATTGCTCTGCTGGCGGGCATTCTCGTCGGCTACTGGATGTGTGCTCGCTCGGCCCAATCGGAAAAGGCGCTCTTAAAGCAAAGCAACCGCGACCTCACGGACGCGCTCGACACCGCTCGGAACCAGTTGGCGCAGAGCCAGGCAGAGTCCGCTGCGCGCGCGGGGTTCGAGTCGCTGGCCGCCGAGCGCGAAAAGACGGTCGGTATCCTTTCCGCGGAGCGGGATGGGCTGCGATCTCAACTCGAATCCAAATCCCAGGCGGAGCGCACTCTGGCGGCGCAGATTGCCAAGCTCGATGCGGAGCTTAAAGCCGAGCGCCAGAGTCTTGCGGAAAAGGTAGCGTTGTTGGATGACGCCAGAAAAGCTCTCGCCGACCAGTTTCAGGCGCTGGCGGCAGAAATTCTCGATCAGAAATCGAAGTCTTTTTCAGAAGCCAGCCAGCGGGAACTCCAGCCGTTGCGGGATCAGATCAAGGAGTTTCGCGAAAAAGTGGAGAAGGCACAGAATGACTCAAACACTGGAGTCACCCGGCTCGAAACACTGATCGGTACGTTGAACGGCCTCAATCAACAACTTTCCGAGGAAGCGCATAACCTCTCCACGGCTCTCCGCGGGTCGGCAAAAACCCAGGGCGACTGGGGCGAGTTCATCCTGCGCGATCTGCTGGAGAAGGCCGGGCTGCGCGAGGGAGACCAATACAGCTTTCAGCAGGTCTTTGCCGGCGTAGAGAGTGAAAATGGCGATCGAGCAAAGTCGGTTCGAACCGACGTCATCCTCTTTCTGCCTGGTGGCCGCAATCTCATCATCGATTCAAAGGTCTCTCTCACCGCGTACACAGACTTTGTCAGCGCCGCGTCGGAGGATGAACGGAAAGCCGCGCTCAAGCTGCATCTGGCCAGTGTGCGCGGGCATGTGACGGGTCTGGCAAAGGCCGGATATCATCGCCTGCCGGGCATTGAGGCCCCGGACTTTGTCGTGCTCTTTGTCCCCGTCGAGCCAGCTTTCCTCATGGCCTTGCAGAACGACGCAGCGCTCTGGGCCGACGCCTATCAGCAAGGCATTCTTCTGGTTGGGCCCACCACGCTGCTCTACGTCATCCGCATCGTGAATGTTCTGTGGCAGCAGGAACTGCAGGCGCGCAGCGTGCAGGACGTGATGAATCGCGGCGCAGCGCTCTACGAGAAATTTGTGGGCTTTGTAAGCGATCTTGAAGCGATTGGCAAAGGGTTGCGGAGCGCAGATCAGTCCTACACTAGCGCGATGAAGAAGCTGTCTGAAGGGCCCGGCAATCTGGTTCGGCAGGTCGAGATGCTGAAGCAACTTGGCGTTCGCACCACAAAGGCGATGCCGCGCAGCCTGCTGGAACGAGCGGAGGGCGAAGAACCCGGCCTTGCTCTGGCCGCCCAGGCAGAAGAAACTCCGGACGAGCTCAACTGACTGCGCCGACTGCGCAAACACCCGTGCTGCGCGGGTTGTTCGCTATCGAGCTAGTCCGCCGGCTTCACGAATGCTTCGCGCATCCGCTTCCAAGTCGTCGCCAGGTCCTCAGGCAGCACGCGGGTCTCGGCCACTGCGGTCATGAAGTTGGTGTCGCCGGCCCAGCGGGGCAGGGCGTGCAGATGCAGGTGGCCGGCTACGCCGGCGCCTGCCGCGCGGCCCAGGTTCATGCCGAAATTCAATCCCTGCGGGCGATAGAGCTGTTCCAGCGCTCGTTCTGTTTGCTGCGCCAGGTCCATCATTTCGTGCGCGGCCTCGCCTGGCAGCGCAGCCAGCCGGTCAAGGTGCGCATAGGGCAGCACCATCACATGGCCCGAGGTGTAGGGATAGGCATTCAGGCAGACGTAGCAATGGCGTCCGCGTGCGACCAGGCCCGCCGCGGCCTCGGCCTCATCGGCGTCCATGCCCTGCGCAATCGCGTAGTCGACTGACGCCATCAGGTTGCAGAAGACGCACCGGGTATCACCTGGCCACGCCCCCAGCCGGGCGGGCACGCCGGGGCGTGGGATTCCATCCGCCGCAGTCACATACGCATAACGCCAGGGAGTCCAGAGAAAGTCCATGCAGCCTCAACCGTTGCGACCCAGTATAGAGGGTTGGCCGACGTCCTTGCCGATGGCAGGCTTTCCTCCGCGACGTCCTCCGATGCACAGCGGGGTGCAACGATTTATGTGCGGTTTCCGCAGCAGACGGCGCTACTGCAGACACGACAAATCCCCTGCTGCAATGCGGTCCCGCGCATCTGCGGGCAAGCTGTTGCATTGACGCAGGAAAGCAGGGGGGCTAAACTCTAAGGTGTAGCCTCCTGCGCGGATTTCAGCGGGAAGCTGCGGCCGCACTCCTGCCAGCCGTTGCAAGCCTGGTGTTTCCCACGGAGACGAGTCGCCCTCATTTTCGTCAGTATCTACATCTACTGGCGTGGACGATTGTCTCTGCGGATTGTCCCGGACTTCGTGGCTCTGGTAAGGAAGAAGGCATTCATGGTCAGGCGCGTCTCCTGGGGAGATGCGCAGGTCCGACTCGGGCAACCTGGTCGCCTGAGACTGGAATCCTGGAGCTGTCGTCATGCCAAACGTCCTCAATCCCGAACCCGAGAGCACAACCCTGAACACCGAATTGGAAATGCCCACCCTTGACCCTGCGACGGAGCCTGAGCAGCCGTTGCAAGAATCCACGTCCACTCCCGAGACCGCCCAAACCGCCGTTTCATCCACTCTGGACGCCGATGCCCTCAACCACCCTGCAGCCGCCCATGGCGACGTGCATGGCGATCATAGTTTTGATTCCGGGGAAGACTTTTCTGCCGCTCTTGAGGCTTTTGAGCGCGAGCAGGCCGCCGAAGCGGCTGCCGTGGAAGCCTACGGCGATAAGGTTGTCACCGGGACGGTGATCAAGCAGACGGAGAAGCATCTCGTCATTGACGTGGGGCTCAAGTCCGAGGGTCTGCTGCCTCTGGAGCAGGTCGTGGATCACACGGGCGCGGTCAAGTTCCAGCCCGGTGAGTCGATTGAAGTGGTCATCGAGCGCGAAGAGCCCGAAGGCGGGTACCTGGTCAGCTATGAAAAGGCGCAGCGTCTGCGCGTCTGGGATGTGATTGAAAAGGCGGCCAACGAGAAGACGCCCGTGATGGGCACCGTGGTCAGCCGCGTCAAGGGCGGCCTGACGGTCGATATCGGCATGAAGGCCTTTTTGCCCGGTTCGCAGCTTGAGATTCGTCCGGTTCGCAATCTTGACGGCTATCTGGGCCAGCAGATTGAAGTCCGCGTCATCAAGCTGAACAAGAAGCGCGGCAATGTCGTGGTCAGCCGCAAAGAGATCCTCGAGGAAGAGCAAAACGCGAAGCGCTCCAAGACAATGGAGCACCTGAGCGAGGGTGCGGTGCTGACCGGCACGGTGAAGAACCTGACCGACTACGGCGCGTTCGTTGACTTGGGCGGTATCGACGGCCTGCTGCACATTACCGATATGAGCTGGGGCCGGCTGACGCATCCGCGCGACCTGGTCAACGTGGGCGACGAGATCCAGGTGAAGGTGCTCAAGTTCGACAAGGACAAGCAGCGCGTTTCACTCGGCTTCAAGCAGTTGACTCCCGACCCGTGGCTCGATGCCTCGGAGCGTTACCCGGTGGGCGCGCACGTTCATGGCCGCATTCTTTCGGTCACCGACTACGGTGCGTTTGTTGAGCTGGAGCAGGGCATTGAAGGCCTGGTGCATCTGTCTGAGATGACTTGGTCCAAGCGGCTCAAGCATCCCTCCAAGCTGGTTAAGCCCGGCGACGAAGTCAACACCGTGGTTCTGAGCGTGAACCCCGCTGACCGCCGCATCTCGCTCGGCATGAAGCAGCTGATGGAGAATCCGTGGGAGAACCTCACGGAGCGCTATCCTGCCGGCACCGTGGTCGAGGGCCGCGTCCGCAACCTGACTGATTTTGGAGCCTTCATCGAGATCGAAGACGGCATCGACGGCCTGGTGCATGTCTCCAACCTGAGCTGGACCAAGCGCGTCAAGCATCCGTCTGAGGTGGTGAAGAAGGGCGAGAAGGTGAAGGCTGTGGTTCTGGGCGTGGAGCCGCAGAACCGGCGCCTTAGCCTGGGCATCAAGCAGTTGCAGCCGGATGTCTGGGAGAGCTTCTTTGCCGCACATCGCGTGGGCGACGTGGTTCACGGCAAGGTGCTGCGGACCGCGCAGTTCGGCGCATTTGTCGAGATTGCCGAGGGCGTCGAGGGCCTTTGCCACGTCTCTGAGGCGGTCGGGGATGACGGTTCACCGGCCAAGCTGGATCAAGGCGTCGAGCACGAGTTCAAGATCATCAAGATCAACGTGGAAGAGAAGAAGGTGGGTCTCAGCTTGCGCTCGGTGGGCCATGAGGCCAGCCGCGCCACGGTCGAGAGCTACAAGTCGGATACGCACAAGCATCCGGTCTCCAGCTCCACCACCACGCTGGGTGATCTGATCAACTGGAAGAGCGAGCGATAAGGCGCTTCTCCGGTAAGCAAACCACGAACGGCCGCCCATCAGGGCGGCCGTTCCTGCGTCGAGGCCAATGGAAGCCGTCGGGCCGCCCAGGCGTTCAGGCAAATGTAGATCACCAGGGAACCAAACAAGATAAATCTGCGTAAACCACCCCATGCAATGCGTGGGTACATTAAGCTGGAGCGGCATAGGTTGTTGGGCGCCTGCAGCACCTGAACGGCGCTGCCAGGAAACCCGCGATGCGGGTGCTCCAATGCCGCCCAGGAACAATCCCGCCGGACAGCCGGGCGTGACCCCGGCGGCTCGCGCCATTCGCGAGGAGGTGAGACCGCTGGAGATCGACTGGTCCCAGGTTGTCCGCCGCTGCATGGACGGAGACTCCGGTGCGTGGACCGAGCTGGTGCGCACGCACCACAGGCGTGTGTATGCGCTCTGCTACCGCTTTACAGGGAACGCAGCCGATGCGGAAGACCTTACACAGGATGTCTTCCTGAAGGTGTACTCGAACCTTGCCAGTTTTGACATGGGCCGCGGCAGCCTGCAAGTGTGGATCACGACGATGACCCGCAACCTGCTGGTGGATAACTTCCGGCGTACAAAGAACTTGCGTGCCACCAGTTCACTGGACGAGGAACGAGACGAGGCGGGTGACTTGCGCCCGATCGACCGGTTGGCATCGAATGCGTTCTCGCCGCACGAGCTAGCCGCGCAAAAGGAGCTGGCGCATATGGTCCAGAGCGCTCTGTCCCACGTGTCGGCGGAACTGCGTGAGGCCGTGATCCTGCGCGATTTGCAAGATATGGATTACAAGGAGATTGCCCAGGTGCTGGGCATCCCCGAAGGTACCGTGAAGTCCCGCATCAGCAGGGGCCGCGCGGAACTGGCGCGCCTGCTGGAACGTAATAAGCGAGAGGTGATGTAGTCATGGCAGACCGCGTACAAATTCCGCATTCTCCAGCCTGCGGGCAGTGGGAGACCCTGCTGGCCGATGCGCTGGACGGACTGCTGACCCCTGAGGAGCAGGCGACGTTCGACGCCCACATGGCGTCGTGCCCTGCCTGCACCACGCTCTATGAGGAGGCGCGCCGCGGCCGGGAGTGGCTGGGGTATCTCTCCACCGAGCCGGAGATTCCCGCGGGGCTGATGGACAAGATCCTGGCGCAGACCGGCCCTGGGCAGGTGGCCGGGTTCGGATTGGTGGCCGGGACGGGCCACGTGATCCCGGTGGCTCCGGTGTGGCACCGGCCAGGGCCGATGGGCTTTATCCGCCGCTTTGCCGAGCCGCGCCTGATCATGACCGCGGCCATGGCGTTCTTCTCGATCGCGCTCACCTTGAACCTGACCGGTGCGCGGCTGGCAGACTTCCGGCTCGCGAACCTGCGGCCCAGCGCGATGCGCTCCTTTATGGAGCGGCGGCTGACGTTGGCTTCCACGCCTATTATTCGCTACTACGATCATCTGCGGCTGGTGTACGAAGTCGAGTCGCGCATGCGCGAAATGCGCCGCACCACGCAGGGCGAGAACGAAGAGAACCCGTCACCCGGCACGACCCAGCCGGCAACTCCCGGAGACACGCAAAAGTCTCCTGCGCAAAAAGACGGAGGCACCCGCATGGATCCTCCGCAGCAGTCGGGAACCCCGGCCTCCGCTGATTCACTGGATTACTTAGAGACGTCACTCACATGGAAAGACCGGCCCGCGCATTCCGGCGGCTCCGCGGTTGTACCAAGGGAAAGGAGCACTGTATGGACTGCGTCAATCATGGAGGTGTAACAGCAACGGCCTTCTGCCAGAATTGCGGCAAGGCGCTTTGCGCGGCATGTGTGCGGCCGGCGCCCGGGGGGCAGGTTCTGTGTGAGCCGTGCCTGATGGCCTGGCAGAATATGCAGCAGCCCTTTGCAGTTCCTCCTCCTGCGCACTCGCCCAACCCGGCGGCAGCCGCCGTCCTGGGGCTGATTCCCGGCGTGGGCGCGATGTACAACGGACAATTTTTCAAGGGGCTGATCCATGTGGTGATCTTTGCGGTGCTGGTGAGCATCTCAGACCGCTTCGGCATCTTCGGCATCTTCATCGCCGCATGGATTTTTTATCAGTCCTTCGAGGCGTACCACACTGCGGTTGCGCGGCGCGATGGAATGCCGCTGCCTGATCCGCTGGGCCTGAACGAAGTGGGCAACTGGCTGAACCTGGGCGCGCATCAACGCCCGCCCTATCCGGGGCAAGCCCCAGGCCCGGCTCCGGGACAAGCTCCGGGCCAGGCGGGCGGATATCCGCCGCCACCTGCCGCCGGGCCCTATGTGTCTCCGTCCTCCGCGCCGTACACGCCGCCGTATCCACCGCCGCCGGGGTACGCAGACCCCATGACGCCGCCGGTTCCTCCCGTGCCTCCGGTGCCGCCTCTCTTCTGGCGGCGCAGGGAGCCGCTGGGCGCACTCTTTCTGGTAGGGTTCGGACTCATTCTGCTGCTTGACCAGATGGGCATTGTGACCGGGCGATTCCTCAACTACCTGTGGCCGCTGGTCTTTATCGGCTTCGGTGTGTGGATGATTGTTCGCCGCATTGGGGACACAAAAGGAGGCGTGCAATGAACCGCTACATCCTGATCCGCCGCTTGAAAGGTCCGGCCATCCTGCTGCTGATCGGCACCCTGGCTCTGCTGCACCAGGCCGATCTGGCCAGTTGGAAACTGTTTCTGCCGCTGCTGCTGATTCTGATCGGCGGACTGAAGCTGGCCGAGCGTGCGGCACTGGCGGCGGCCGACGATGAGCCTCCCTATCCGGGCAGCTATCCGGGCGCATACCCCGGCGCGCCCTACCCCTATGGCACAGCGCAGGCGCCGGCACAGCCCGGCGCGGCGATTGTGCCGTCTTCCATGCAGGATTCCGGCAAAGGACCGCTGGGAGGACAGTCATGAGCAGCGTACCTCCTTACACTCCTCCGGGCGCACCGCCGCCGCCTTACGATCCGCGGACGCAGTGGCGGGTCTATCGCGAACAGCAGAAGGCCGCATGGCGCGCGCAGCGAGAGGCCATGCGGGCGCAGCGATATGCCTGGAAGGCGGGCTACGCAGGAGCCTACGGCCCGCGTGTTCCCTCCATCGTGGGACCTCTGATTCTCGTTGCCATTGGCGTGGTGTGGCTGCTGCTCTTCATGGGGCGCATCCAGCCGGCCCATTTCTGGTCCTGGTATGGGCACTGGTGGCCGCTGCTGCTGATTCTGGCGGGGCTGGCGATGCTGGGGGAGTGGGCGCTCGATCTGCGCCGTGCCACTCCGGTGCGCCGCGGAGGCGGATTTGTTGGACTGCTCATCCTGCTGGCGATCGTGGGTTTTGCCGCGGCCGGATGGGAACACTGGGGTCCACTACGGGCCCAGTGGGGCGACCAGGGCGACAACTTCTTCAACTTCTTCGGCCTGCCGGAACACGACCTGGACCAGCCGGCGATCGAGATGCCGGTCCCCGCCAACGCTTCCGTGCAGGTCGAGAATCCGCGCGGCGATGTGAGCATTACCAGCGGCGAGGGCAGCAGCATCCAGGTGCAGGCGCATGAGGTGGCCTTTGCGGGCTCCGATGCCGACGCAAAGAAGGTCTTTGACACCGAGGCGGCGCGCGTGACGGTGAGCGGCAATGCGGTGCTGGTGAAGACAGAGGGCACGGACAAAGGTCGGGTGAACTTGAGCGTCCAGGTGCCCAAAGGCGCGCAGGTGCTGGTGAATTCCGGCCATGGCGATGTGACCGCCGCCGGCCTGAGCAATGGGCTCAACGTCACGTCCAGCCACGGCGATGTGCAGTTGAACTCGATCGCAGGCTCGGTCCAGGTACATTTTTCCAGTAATCGCGGGGATTTTTCCGCTCACCAGATTCAAGGCGACCTGACGGCCGATGGCAACTGCAACGATGTGACCTTCTCAGAGATCACCGGCAAGGTGACGATGAACGGCGATATTTTCGGGGACGTGCACATGGAAAGCATCGCAGGCATGGTACATCTTCACACCTCTGTCACGGAGCTCGAACTCGCTGCCCTGCCCGGCGATATGACGCTGAGCTCCGACGACCTGCATGTCTCCCAGGCCAAGGGGCAGGTTCGCGTGACGACGCGCGCCAAGGACGTGGACCTGAACCAGATCGCGGGCGACACGTACGTGAGCGACACGCGCGGACAGATATCGATTGAGCCTGCCGGGAACTTCAGCATCGAAGCCCGCAACGGCAAAGGCGACGTGGCGATCACTCTTCCGCCGGACGCTTCAGCCACAGTGAATGGCCGCACAAACAACGGCGACATCGTGACGGACTTTCCGCTGTCGATCACAGGAGATGAGAGCAAGACAGTCTCCGGTCGCATCGGCGCGGGACAGGCTAAGATCGGGCTGATCGCGGATGTCGGCGATCTGCGCATACGGAAGGGCGACGCTTCAGTGCCCGCACCGCCAGTACCGCCCAACGCCCCTCACCTGAAAGCCCCGCAGGGCACGGCCGAGCAGACGATCACGCAGTAAAGTTCAAAGCCTGTCGATCGAGAGGGTGAAGACTCGATCGCAACAGGCCCTGATACGGGGCGGCCGATTCAGAATCGGCGCGCCGCGGGGATGCCGGCCCACGGACCGAAGCCGATCCACGTTGCCGCGGCGGTTCATGCTCCAGGGGCTCCCGATGAGAGAGCCTTAGACGAGGGTCTGCAGGTGCGCTGGGTCATGCAGCGTCAGCAGGCCGTCCTCGATCGAGATCCAACCTTCTTTGCGAAACTGACCCAGAGTGCGTGTGACGGTCTCCCGCGTTGTGCAGGCCATAGAGGCCATTTCTTCATGGGTGAGCAGCAGGGGAAAGCGGAACGCTCCGTTCGGAAGATGATCCCCGATCTGATGGCCCAGTTCCAGCAGCAGGCGTCCCAGGCGGGCGGCGACCGTTTCGGCCAGAGCAATGCGGCATGCATCCTGCAATGCGAATCGGTATTCCTGACAGATGCATTGCACGGCACGCATCTGGGCCTCTTTGTGCGCGCGAAGAAAGGCAAGAAACCGGTCGCGCTCGACGGGCCGCAACTGCGCGGGCGTGAGCGATTCGGCGGAGACCTCATGGACGCCGTGGGAGAGCACGGCATAGAGGCCGAGCATGGAGCCGGGCCCTGCGACCCGCACAATCATCTGCTTATCCTGCGGACGCCCCGCAGTGAGCTTGAGATAGCCGCTGCAGATCAGATAGAGACAGCGCGCGTCTTCGCCCTGAGTGAACAGCGAAGCCTGCGCGGGAAGGGATATGGTTGAAGTCGCCAGCTCGAGGTCTGCCAATACGGCGCTGCCCAGGGAGCAGAACCAGCCGGGACGGCGGTTGGCGCACGCAGCGCAGCCGACGGGCGCGTGCCGGGCGATTTGCTTCTGCCGTTTCTGGTGGGCTCCCGAAGGAGTCACTAAGTCCGCCATTATGTTGCCCCGTCTTTCGCCGATGAGCGTCCTCTTCCCTCACGGCGCTCTCGCCCCATGTGCGGGGTAATCGCCTGACAGAAGAAGCTCGTCGGTCTCCGGGAACGAAACTTTCGCTCTCTCCGAGTCTGTGCCAGATTGTCTGGCGCGGGATGTGATGGGCCTCACGCCTGTTCGAGGTCATTCCTTGCCGGCACGATCCTCGCTCAGCATCCAGGCCGGCGACAGCTACCGTGCTCGGCCGGCTGCGCCAGCAGCATACGCGCGTCGCTTTGCTGTTCAGCCAGGGTGGTCGTCTGTGTGTGCGGGCCTTGTCCGCAAGTCGCTATCGGATGAGACGTTCTCGACAAAAGCCCGCAGTTCTCTAGCGTGTGATGAACGTCACCGCTCAATAAGATGACGAAGCCGTAATCTTGCGGGCATGTAGTGATGCTCCGCACACGGCGTAGCTTCCTCGGTAAGACGGGTCAGAGAATCGAATGCCGCTCGGGTCCCGTGAGAGAGTTGGCTTGCTTGACGGCCGGATCGCTGACGCAAGGGGCAGGCGATTGAGGAGATACGCAATGAGGGCAGATAAGGTGGTATTTTCCATGCATAAGAAAGAGTGGCCTGTAACGCGACTACGGAACCATGCGGTTCCGGGAAACAGACTGGGACTGCGAGCTGGTTGGATGCTGTTGCTGGGCGCGATTGCACTGTGCGTTCCGGCGATGGCAGCACCTGCAAACAGCTCAAAGCCAGCCAATGTGGAAGCAAAGGCACCCGCACCGGGCGACTTTGTAGGGGCTGAAACCTGCGCAACCTGTCACGAGGCTCAATCAAAGAACTTCGCCTTCAATCCACACACACGGCTTGCTCAGAAGCATGACGGCTCCGCGGTAACCTGCGAAGACTGTCACGGAGCCGGCAAGGCGCACGTGGACGGGGGCGGAGACAAAAGCAAGATCTTCAGCCCGAAGGAAGCTTCTGCCAAGGATGTGGATGCGAAGTGCCTCGGTTGCCACGCGGGCACGCATCCGAACTTCGAGCGCTCGCCGCACGGCAAGGGCAATGTAAGCTGCGTGAGCTGCCACAGTATTCACGACAGCAAGGCGCCCGAACATCTTCTGAAAGCCTCACAGCCGGAGCTTTGCTACCAGTGCCACACCGATGTGAAGCCTTCGTTCGACATGCCCTTCCATCACAGGGTGAACGAGGGACTGTTAACGTGCAGCGACTGCCACAATGTGCACGGAACCTTCCAGGCCAACAACGTGCGGACAACTGCGGATCAGAACGCAGTGTGCACCAAGTGCCATACCGAAACGCGCGGACCCTTCGTGTTTGAGCACGCGCCGGTACGGGCAGAGGGTTGCATGTCCTGCCATACGCCTCATGGCTCGCAGAATGCGCGACTCCTGAACATGCCATCAATCGCCACGCTCTGCAACCAGTGCCACAGCCCGGTTGCCGCGGGTACGGTGCATGGGATGGACGCAGGATCTTCGACGATTACACCGTGCATCAACTGCCACACGATGATTCACGGGTCGAATATCAGCCAGGCGTTTATCAGGTAATGGATCGGCGCCGTGCGTCGCAGACGCTTCGGTCCCGGTCCCAGAGAGATTTCGCAGCACATTGCGAAGTCTCGAGGTGAGCAAGGGTTATTCAAGTGAGGCTTCATATGGAGAACTTAGGCTGGTTTTCAAGGCTGTTCCGACAACAGCCCTCTTCTGCACGAATCCGGCGCATCGCCGGCTGTAGCGCAGCCGCTTTGCTGATGACAGCGGGCGTCGCGGTCGCTCAGCTGCCGATGCCGATCTCACAGATGTCCATTCCAGACGGTTACAGAGCGCATCAATCTGTAGACATGGGTGGACGCATGACAAATATGGTGGGCAGCCCCGCCATGTACAGCACTCTGGTCAACCTGCAATCCGGTCCGCGCATGCTCGGAGAAAGCTTCGAGATGCATGCGGTGCCGGAGAAGAAACATACGCTGGTCGATGACCTTGAGGCCTTCGGCAGTGGTTTCGGCGGCGATCCAAACAACTTTGCACGGTTGAACCTCTCCAAGGGAAAGGTGTACGAGTTCTCAGGGATATTCCGCCGCGATCGCCAATACTTTGACTACGACCTGCTCGGCAACCCCAATATCGTAGCGGGGACAATGCCGATCGGGCCTTCGACTGCGCCTACCGGGCATATTGTGTGGCCGCAGGTGAATACATCCCCTGTCTTGTTCAATACCGTTCGCCGGATGACCGACACGAATCTTTCACTCTTTCCGGTTTCGCGGCTGACCTATCGCTTTGGGTACTCGAAGAATACGTTTGAGGGACCGACTCTCAGCCCAAGTTACTCCATCGCCAAGTACGACGCCCTGTTGGAACAATACCAACGCAATAATACGGACACTTTTACGGCGGCCGTCGAATGGAAGGCAACGGAGGGAACCAAGCTGACGTTTCAGGAGGAGGTGGTTCATTACAAGATGGACTCCTTCTTCACTCTCAACCCGAGCGCGAACATGGCGCAGGAAGCCGATGG